>DYNH01000164.1 GCA_020721175.1 Trichlorobacter lovleyi
GAGCACACTTCAAGAAGATAGCATACGTCAAGCGGTTTGCTCCGTTTAACTGGTTCATCGGTACCGGACTGTATCTGGATGATGTTGAAAAACAGGTGCAGTCTGATAGTGCCGCGTATTTTGAAAACATCAGGTTCGGGAAGGATGGCTATTTATTCGGGGGACAGTGGGACGGTCTGATCGTTTTTGGGCCGGCAAAAGGCAAGAATATGTTGTCTGTGACCGATGCCGAAGGTAACCGGGTGGTGGAAAGGCTGATTGGACTTTCCAAAAGCGGTGGTGGCTATGTTAGCTATCGGATGCCGGATATTTCCGGTGTGCGCCAGGGCACCAAGATGAGCTATGTACGTGGTGTAAAAGACTGGCAATGGTATGTTGGCGCAGGCGTCTACGTTGCAGATATGGAGAGTGCAGTAGCGTTGGCCCGTAATGAGATGCTACAGCGGTTGTTCAAGACCCTGTTGCTGTTTACGGTCATTCTGGCGGGATTTGTTGCGTTTTCTTTTTGGGTGGCTCGCAGGGCAGCCGGAAAGATCCAGTCTGCCCTTGAACAGTTTACCCGGTTCTTTGAACAGGCTGCAACCGGTTCTGCCTTCCTTGCGCCGGAATCCCTTCCGTTTAAAGAGCTGCAGAGCATTGCTCGTTCCGCCAACCAGATGGTTGAAGAGCGCAGGCGAATAGAGGAGGAATTGCATCACAATGCTGTCTTGCTTGAACAGGAAATTGCAGAGCGTCAGGGAGCACAGGAATCACTTGCTGAAAATAAACGCCAGCTGGAGTTAATCAACGCAACCCTTGAAGAACGTATAGCTAAAGAAGTAGCTGAGAATATTGAAAAAAACAGAATCATGATCCATCAGGGGCGGCTGGCAGCCATGGGTGAGATGATCTCGAGTATCGCCCATCAGTGGCGGCAGCCCTTGAACAATCTTGGTATCATGCTGCAAAGCATCAGGCTTGACCATGACGCACAGGAGCTTGATCGGGAAATGATTGATCATCATGTCACAACCGGCATGGAAATGATCATGTATATGTCAAGAACCATAGATGATTTCAGAAATTTCTTTCTCCCGGAGCGAGAACCTCAACAGTTTGACCTGAAGAAGTCGGTGCAGAGCGCCGTATCTCTGCTGCAGGCTGGTTTTGACAGTTGCGGGGTGGCGATTGAGGTTGTTGATACCGGTGCAGGTAATGCGAATGGCTTTCCCCGTGAGTTTGCCCAGGCAGTACTGAACATGCTTAATAACGCAAAAGACGCCTGTTTGCAGCGGCGTGTCACAACTCCCCGTGTCGTCATTACCATGGGTCGCAATGATGGCTGTGCGGTGCTCGAAATCAGTGATAATGCCGGGGGGGTGGATGCTGATATCATTGATAGAATCTTTGATCCCTATTTTACTACCAAGGACAAAAGCCAGGGTACCGGGCTTGGCCTTTACATGGCAAAGATGATCATTGAAAAAAATATGGGCGGTCGCCTGACCGTCACCAATACGGGACAGGGAGCCGCATTCAGTATCCTGCTTTAGACTTTTTCCGCAGCTTTACACCTATCCTCACATCATGTATCATCCCCGGTCATGAATCACCCTATTATCAACCGCTATCTGATGCGCGAGATCACCGGAATCTTCGCCCTGGGCCTGACTATCTTCACTCTGGTGCTGCTGATGGGGCGGATGATGAAGTTGATGGAGATGGTGGTGAGCAATGGCTTGCCCCTTGGCGATGTCATCCGGCTGATCATCTTGCTGCTGCCCTCTTTTCTGGTCCTTACCATTCCCATGGCCTTCCTGCTGGCAGTCTTGTTGACATTCGGGCGTCTTTCAGACGATAACGAAATTACTGTTTTGAAGGCCAGTGGCCTGAGTCTTGGAACTCTGCTGCCGCCGGTGCTGACAGCCGCCGCCGTGGCTGCGCTCCTGACCCTGTTTATCAGCGTTGTAGCCGTCCCCTGGGGTAATGCCGGTTTCAAGCAGATGACGCTAAAGGTCGCTCGTACGTACGCAACATCAGCTATCCGTGAGCGAATTTTTCGTGATGATCTGCCGGGCATCGTGTTGTATGTAGACCATTACGATGAGTCACAACGTGCCATCCAACGGGTGATGATCCAGGATAGCCGTGATCCTGAACGCCCGCTCACCATCT
The DNA here is from genome assembly GCA_020721175.1 of Trichlorobacter lovleyi. Classification (GTDB taxonomy): domain Bacteria; phylum Desulfobacterota; class Desulfuromonadia; order Geobacterales; family Pseudopelobacteraceae; genus Trichlorobacter; species Trichlorobacter lovleyi_A. The sequence goes on from DYNH01000164.1 coordinate 2,155, forward strand.
TTGCCAGGAGTGGTGTGGTATCGTCAGACGACACCAGGGGCGTACTGCAGATTCTGCTTGAAAACGGCAGTATCCATACCCGGCAGAAGGATGAGTACCGCTTGATTTCCTTTGATAAGTATCTGCTGACCGCTGAGTCCGGCAGTAGCCCTGTGCTTGTCAGGGATGAAGATGATATGGGAATCAGTGAGTTGCATAAAGGGGCTGTCTCTCCTCAGTTGTCTCCTCAGATCCGCCTGAAGATGCTTATTGAGCTGCATAGCCGTTTTGCCTTTCCCTGTGCCACCTTTGTCTTTGCCATTCTTGCCCTGCCTCTGGGCTTGTCTAACCGTCGATCCGGTAAAAATTCCGGTTTTACCATCAGCATTCTGGTCCTTCTTGTTTATTATGTCACGCTGTCCTTTCTGCGAACCCTGGCTGAAAAAGGCGGAATTCCTCCACTTCTGGCGGTCTGGTTGCCGAACGTGATGTTCTTGTCTCTTGGCCTTCTGCTTCTGCGTCTTGCCACGCAAGAGCTGACGTTGATGGCTGGTCTGAGACGTCTCTTCAGCAGTAGGAGGGAGGCCTGATGGGTATTGTCGGACGTTATCTGGCGGTCACCTGGCTGCGTCTTTTTTTGCTGTGTCAGAGTGCTTTTCTGGCGGTTTATCTGATTCTTGATTTTATGGAGAAATTTAGCCGTTTCAGTAGGGCAGGGGCATCAGCAACAGCAATTCTGCAGTTTTTTTTCTTTAAAATACCGGAGATGCTGGTGGAGAGTATGCCCTTTGCCGTACTGATGGCAACGCTGCTTTCTTTAGGTATGCTTTCCCGTAGCAGTGAGTTAACTGCCCTGCGGAGTTGCGGTCTCAGCATATCCAAAATTGTTACGCCAATTTTGCTGTTGGGAGTGATCTGCAGTGTTCTGATGCTGATCAACGCAGAATTCATTGTTCCGTTCAGTTATCAGCGGATGGAATATATTGATAAGGTCATGATCAGAAAAAAAAGCAGTACTACCTTCTTTCGGCTCAATAATATCTGGTTTCGCTCCAATAACATGATTTTACAAGCGAAGCTCTTTGAGCCTGCAAGCCGTACACTGAAAGGGGTGACAATCTGGGATCTTTCTGCTGATATGCAACCGTTGCGCAGACTGGATGCTCAGCAGGCAGTCTATGGTGTAGCCGGGTGGGAACTGGCTGATGTTCAGGTCCGTAGTTTCGTCGGACAGGGCAAGGTCTCTCATGTTGCGCACCTGCCGGTGTCCCTCAGTCTGAAGATAGATGATCTGAAGATTTTGAATAAAAGTTCTGACAACCTCAGCTTCCGCAGGTTACGGGACTACGCTGATAGCCTTGAACGGGGCGGCTATGCAGCCGGGCGGTACCGTACCATGATGCATGCCAAGCTGGCCCTGCCGTTTGGTGCCTTTGTGATGGTGGTACTGGGTATCCCTTTTGCCCTCAAAACTGGACGGAGCAGCGGCGTTGCCATGGGGATTGGGGCGGGGGTAGCTATCGGATTTGCCTACTTTATTATTAACACGACTATTCAGGCCTACGGACGTAGTGGTGTTCTGTACCCTTTCGTGGCAGCATGGGGAGCCAATGTTGTTTTTGTGCTATCCGGCATCTGGCTTGCTATGACAGTTAAGCAGCAGTAAGCAGTTTCAGTTGTGGCGGGCTTCCCTAAAACGTGAAATTGAAATAGTTTCAAAGTATTCCTTGCGCTTTTACCTCTGCCTTAAGCCAGGCATACACCACCGGCGCTGCCACTAAGCCGGGAATCCCGAAGAGAGCTTCCAGAAGCAGCATGGCACTCAACAACTCCCAAGCGGTTGCCTGTACTTCATACCCGACAATCCTCGCATTCATAAAATATTCAGCCTTGTGTATCAGTACAAGGAACGCTAATGAGGCTATTCCTGTCCCCAGAGAGACACCAAGGCTGATCACAACAATAACGGTATTGGAAACCAGATTGCCGACAACAGGTAGCATGCCAACAGCAAATGTCAGTAAAACCAGTATGGTTGCCATCGGCAAATGAACACCGAATGACGGCAGTATAACCAGCAGGTAGGCTGCTGTCAGAACGGCATTGAGACCGGAGATTTTAACCTGGGCAAAAACCACCTTGTCAAAGGCTATAGCAAGGTTCCCCAACCTTTTCCGTAGTGCGCTGATAAACGGAGACGCCTTGTCATGCTCGTTGAAATGATGCACGGCAGCCATGCCACCAACAACCATCCCCAGAATAATGTGAGCCAGAAATTTAATCCCCTCCATTCCAAAAACGGAGATTTTCTTGACATGAACACCCAGCAGTGAAACCAGTTGCTGGCGTAAATCATCAATGGTTTCAGGTAGTGATTCCGCAATCTGGGCAGGAAGTGTCTTTCTGAGGCTCTCCAGCGTATCAACCACTATTGTCATCAACGTAGTAATAGCCATGCTGCTGCTGATATATGACCAGATCAGGGCGCCGACACTTGTCAGACAGGTTATAACGCAGATGACAACGACCCCCAGGGCAACCTTACGTGCAAAACGGTTCAGGTTGGGTGGAAGATGTCGGGCAAGCTTCAAGGTAAGTACGTACACCGCAAGACCGGCAAAAACTGCTGGTAGCAGATGGAAGTACAGCACCGTACACGTGGCAACCAGCGCAAGCAGGTTACTTGTTGAAACAGGTCTTGTCATACATCCTCTCGATTACGGATGAATCCGGGAGTTCCTCAAAAACGGTTTCTTCTTGCCATGATGTCCCAGCCTTTTTCACCGGTGCGCTTGTTATCTGGTTCGTACAAAAAAATAGCAGATCACAAGAAAAGGAAGCGCGGAAAAAGCTGCTTCAAATCGGCCCAGAAAAAGTTGCCAGGTGGCAAAACCGAATACGGCTACAATGAAACAGAGTAACATAACAGCGGCAGTTTTGTTCATGTTGGTACTGTACTAGTATCTCAAGGGAAAGAGAAGATAAGGATGACCTCTCTGATACTTTTGTTCTGATAAAAAGGCCTATGACATCTGTTGGCATGTCTGGATCAGTCTGACGTTCTTGCCTCTACCGCAATGTGTGGTATGCTTTGCGGTATATGAGCCTTTCATTTGCTGAAGCACCAGGTTTCTCTATGGCGACACCCTGCTGGCATA
>DYNH01000165.1 GCA_020721175.1 Trichlorobacter lovleyi
ATCTCTAAGAGGATATATGCATGGCAGATAGCGTACTTATTATTGACGATTCTGAAGCTGTCCGTGAAAAGATTATTAACATTCTGGAATCCCACGATATTTTTTCACGTTTTTATCAGGCTGAAGATGGGCTGGATGGATTCAAGAAACTGCTTGCATCCCCTGTTGATTTTATCCTTTGCGACCTTGAGATGCCTCGCATGGACGGTTTCAAGTTTCTTGCGATGCTTAAAGGACGTCAGGAGGTGGCTGATACCCCTGTGATCATCATTACCGGAAACGAAGACCGCGAGTTGAAGATTAAGGGACTTGAGCAAGGTGCCTGTGATTTTATTACCAAACCTTTTGATCCTGAAGAGCTGGTGGCCAGGATGAGGGTTCATCTGAAGATTAAACATCTTCAGGATGACCTGAGACGATCCAATGAACTGCTGCTTGAACTGTCAAATACAGACCACCTGACCGGGCTTTTTAACCGCCGGTTCCTGATGGAGGCACTTGACAAGGAGGTGCAGCGGTCGCTTCGTAAAAATGGACAGATTGCCCTGTTGCTGCTGGATATTGATTATTTCAAGCGGATCAACGATACTTACGGCCATTTGCAAGGTGATGTTGTCTTGCAGAAGGTGGCGATTCATATCCAGAAAGAGCTCCGCAATTACGATATTGCCGCTAGATATGGCGGAGAGGAGTTTGTGGCTGTACTGCCGGATACCAGCTTGAAAGAGGCCTATAATGTGGCAGACCGGATCCGTCTGTCAATCCAGGGAATGCATTTTGCCGGATCACTTTCAGGCGAGCGGATTACAGTCAGCACAGGAGTGGCTATTTTTCCCTCTCCATCCATTGCGGATATTGACGGGCTGTTGCGAGCCGCTGATGAGGCGCTCTACCGTGCCAAGGAACAAGGGCGTAACTGTGTTGTGATCAACAAAGACAATATAATTCAGAAAAAAAATGGAGAATCACAATGAACCTGACTGCTGATGAACAGGCTTTGGTCTCTAATTTTCGCAAACTGGATCAGCCTTTCCGTGAAGACCTGCTTGCTTACACAGCCTCGCTTGTCCGACGCCATGAATCCTGTAGCAGATGTACAGATTTGCGTCGCCCTAAACCAGATTCAATACATGCAGAAACGGATGAAACAACGATCTTTACTGAATAGGAACATTGAAATGACACGAAAACTGATTTTCAGCCTTACTATTTCGGCGGCCCTGGTCGCCTTTTTTTTGCTGGCCCCGCTTAATCTCTTTGCAGCCACTGCTGCTCCTCTGTACAAGCTGGAAAAGCCCCCGCTTGGTGAGCGATGGTTTTCAATCCTGATCAATGATGAACAGGTAGGTTTCTATCGGCAGAATATCATTGCACTGCCAAATGGAGGTTATCTGATTGAAGGTAACGGCAGTGTCAGGATGAAGGTTATGGGCTTTGAAAAGGAGTCCAGCTCCAGGGAAAGCTATATGACAGGCTCTAACCTGGCCCTTAGAACTTTTGAGGTTGAACAGACTGTTAATGGAAACAGTTCCCGATTGACAGGGAAACTGATCCAGGGGGGCCTTCAGGTTAAACGCGAAGCTGATGGCAAGAGTACTGTCCGGGTTCTGAAGGCAAGAAGCATTATCTATCCCGGCCCTGCCATTAATCTGGTGCCACTTTTAATAAATGCTGCCGAAGGCAAGGTTTACAAGGTTTTGACGTTTGATCCTGAAGAGTTGATGGTTAAAGATGTGATGATATCTGTAATGGGAGAGGAAAAGACCCCTGAAGGACTGTCGGCGCTGAAGTTACGAAATAACCTTTATCCGTTTGTGAATAATGATATCTGGGTTGACAGAAATGGTAATACATTGCTTGAATCGGTCCGTGATGGCCTGGTGATTACAAGGTCTGAAACAGCCGTTAAAATGGCTGGTTTTATCAGCAAGATGGCACTTGCCAAAAAGGATCTGATATATGATTTCAGCCTGATCCGTCTGGACAAGCCGCTTAAGGCGGCCCCTGCAAGACTTGCCGGCCTTTCTGTGCTGATTGAAGGTTATGGTGAACAGATTCCATTGATTAATGACGGGTGGCAGGAAGCTGAACGCCAGCAGGGAGGAGTTCTGATAAAAACCGGCAGCCTGAGAACATCCATCCTGCCATCCAAAAAAACTCTGCCAGAAGGCTATTTGTCTGCTTCCGAGGGGATTGAGTCTGATACTGCTGCTATTATCAGCAAGTCAAAGGAACTGACTGATAACTTGAAAACTGATGATGAAAAGGTACGTATTCTCTCAAAATGGACGGCTGCATGGCTTGAGGATACTGTTGAAGATGGTGGCAGCGCACTGGAAAGCCTTCCCAAAAAACAGGGCAACTGCCAGACACATGCAAGGCTTTATACTGCCATTGCCAGGGCAGCCGGAATACCGACCCGTTTTGTATCAGGCCTGGTATCAAAGAACGGTCGTGATTTTCTCTATCACAGTTGGGCAGAAAGCCTGATAGACTGGGCCTGGGTGGCTGTTGATCCCACCTTTGATCAGGTGCCGGCAGATGTAACACACTTGGCTTTTTTTGAGGGAAACCGGCTTTCAGATCTGTCTCCGCTGGTTGGAATAATCGGCAAGATCAAAATCGTGATTCTGAAAGAAGAGTAGGGTAGTCGGTTGCCCGATTTAAAGATCAAGAAGTTTCATAACCTCCTGCTGATCAACAGCTTCCAAAGGCCCGATAACAGCCATAAAAAAAATATCGGGCCTGAACATCCTGCCTGCCAAATCCTTTACCTTCTCTGCGGTCACAGCCTTAATCATCCTCTGATCCTGATCAATACTGCGGGCTACCCCCATTAATGTTCCCCAGCCAAAACGGATTCCCATCTCACCAACTGAATCCCTGCTGTAGTCCAGTTCTGCCAGCATGACTGTTCTGACCCGCTCAAACTCCTGCTCTGGAACAGATGAAAGTTTTAGTTTCTTCAGTTCGTCAATTGCTGCCTTGACAGTTGGCAACAGATTTTCAGTGGCTGTAGAAAAATCTATTGTCAGACAACCGGTCTCATCATAACTGCCGATTGAGGCATCAACAGAATAGACCATGCCCAGACGTTCCCGCAATGACAGATGAAGGCGTGAGCAGCCCCCACCCGCCATCAGACGGCGCAGAAATTTAAGGGTTGCAAGTTCTTCAGAAGCCCGGTTGCAGGCCCTGAATGCAAGCTGAACAGTAACCTGACTGTCCGAATCCTGGACAAATCTGAACTTTGGTCCGGATGGAAGATTATCCGGCAATCCCAGCCTTTCCGGAAGTTCAGCCGGTTGCCAGTCGCCAAGACAGCGTCTGACCGCTTCCAGCACAGAATCATGTTCAAGTGGCCCTGCCGCAACTACAACCGCATTATTGGGACGATACCAGTTATACAGATGCTGTTGCAGGTCTGTGCGGCTGATTCTGGCAATATCCTTAAGTGTACCTACAGTTGCTTCACCAAGCGGGTGCCCTGGCCACAGCAGACGGCCCATAACAAGGTCTGGATTTATCTCTCTGCCTTCCTGATTAATATCATCCAATGCCTCTTCAACAATAATTCGCCTTTCCAGCTCAATATCCTCAAGCCGGGACTTGAGTAAAAGCGATGAAAGGATTTCAACAGCCTGAGCTGCGTAACTGGGGTGAACCCGTCCGAAAAAGCAGGTAGAATCCGCATCAGTAGCTGCGTTTATTTGTCCGCCCAGAGATTCGAAAGCCGCCTCTATTGCCAGTGAGTCTTTGTAATCTTCGGTGCCCCTGAACAGGATATGTTCCAGAAAATGAGACAATCCGGTTCTGCCTTCAGGATCGTTTCTAGCCCCTACCTTAAGGTAAATCGCAACATCAGCACTGTGCAGATGAGGCAGTTCAACAGTCAGCACTCTTAATCCGTTGGGCAGAACTGTACAGCGAGGTTCTATCATATTATCTCCAGAGCATTACGGATTAGATCACACTGTTTTGTGTAAGCCTCTTGTGTCAAGGTTGTATCAGCATGTGGCTCAGCCCAGACAGGTCTAGGCCATAATGGATCCGTGCTGAAGCGTGGTATCAGATGCCAGTGAATATGCGGTGCCATGTTACCCAGCAATTCGTAGTTGATCTTGTCTGGCTTGAAGGCATTTGCAATGGCTGATGCAGCCCTGGTTACCTCTTCAAACAGTCCCTGTCTGACTACTTTATCCAGATGAAACAGTTCTGTTATATGTTCTTTTGTAAACAGCAGGCAATAGCCCGGAAAGAACTGATCACGGTTAAGAATCAGATAGCTGTATTCAAAGGAGGCTATTCTCAGGTCAGCATCTTCTTCCCAACGGTTGCAGATCGGACATGATAGCTTGTTATCAACGTGCATGAAGGTCAATTCCTTTTACTTTTTATGGGGACGGTTTAAGGGGGGATATGCAGTATTTTTTTGCGGGGGACTGCTCTTGAAGCCCGATGGATTCTGACACTGAACCTACCGCTGCCCTAACTGTATACTGCAAAAGGCATGAAATTGCGGTTTTCATTGAAGCTGTAGGTCGGGTTAGCAGTTTCATCGCGTAACCCGACAGCCTTTTTCCCTTCAGTATGCTCATGTCGGGTTACGGCATACACCCACCTAGCCCGACCTGCAATTAGCTCGTATTTTAACCTTTTGCTCGTTTTGCAAAAAATTACCTGAAGGCAGGGTGAAGCAGCTACTTTACCGCTGCATTCAAGTCAGCAAGTAACTCATCCGGGTCCAGTCCGTGGTTGATTGCACCGAGGTCAATCGGCTCGCTTTGGGCACCCATGCAGCTTGCACAGGCCAGATTGTACTTTTTGAGAACCTTTGCAGTCTCCGGATAGTTCTTTAACATCTCAAGAAAAGTCATATCTTTTGTAATTTTTGCAGCGGTTTCTGACATGGCAACCCTTCCTACTCATATTTTATATCAATTATTTCGTACTCTTTTGTACCTGAAGGCACCTTTACCTTAACGGAATCATCAAGTTTGTGCCCTATCAATGCCTTGCCTACCGGTGATGTGCAGGATATCTTGCCCATCTTGATGTCAGCCTCATCCTCACCGACAATCTTGTAGGTAGTCTCTTCTTCTGAAGATGTATCATAGAGGGTAACTGTGGCGCCAAACACGACCTTATCAGGTTTAAGGCCTGTCAGATCAACAACATGGGCACGGGCCAGCTTGCCCTGTAGCTCCAGTATCCTGCCTTCAATAAATCCCTGGCGATTTTTGGCTGCATCATATTCGGCATTTTCAGAAAGATCTC
>DYNH01000166.1 GCA_020721175.1 Trichlorobacter lovleyi
CTCCAAGCTGACTATGATCTGGAGCGGGCACAAGAAAAGCTTGCAGAAATAGAAAATTTGCCTTTAGCGGCCTGAACCCTGCCGGAATGACAAATTTTCAGACTTTTGCAAGAGGCTCCCCTGTATCACTTTAAATTTCGGCATGGTGGGCAGGGTGTTGTGCCCACCAAACAGCGTGCGCAAACGATGAAACTGTTTGCACACCCTACAAAAAATATGATGGTACAGGGTACTAGCATCATTATGCTACCTTCTGGCTCTACGTTGTCTTAACCACCAATCCGATCCAGATAACCCATTAGCTCCTGATCTAGCTCTGCCTGCAGCCCTTCCGGGCTGATAATCCAAGATGACACGGTATGTATGAACAGTCAAAAGATTGGGGAGTTGATATAATCAAAAAACAGACAGGCATGGTAATTCAGAGTGAGCAAGGTGCAAGCCTTACACTCCGCGATCCAGCGGATATATGCTTGCACACGCCCAGCCTTCTCAATCCATGCCTACCCTATTAGGCTAACGGCAAGAATTAACAGTTCCAATTACTCCCTCCCCTTCAAGGGGAGGGCTGGGGTGGGGATGGGGTAGATTCAATGATTTCAGCTTATTGCAAAGATAAACCCATCCCCCTCCTAACCTCCCCCTTGAAGGGGGAGGAACTATTATTTGATGCCCTTCGCCTTAAGTCAAACCACCTCCCGAAAGTAACCGTAATTGGATTGTCTGGCCTGAAAGTAACATTCAAACCGCGATACAGATTTACCATTCTAAAAAGCCAGTAGTGACGCTCGAAACTCAGGGAGGCGGTGGTATGTACGAACAGTTCAAGAGCAAGGCAGAGGCGGTCAGTGCGGAGGTGTTTCGTTTTGAAACCAGATACGGCGCTCTGGATTCTATTTGCAGCTTCCTTATCGCTGAAGGTGTTGCTGACAGCCCGGGATGTTATGCACTTTGGGCAGCATGCCCCTTTCTGGAAGGTGTTGACAGGAAGCAGTTGCGAGAGATAGCCGGTCTGAAGTTTGATATAAACAGAAAACTGGCTACGGGTGCAAAGATCGGCATATCTCAACTGGATTGGGCGATGGCTGACACCGGAACCCTTGCGGGGGATTCTTCAGCTATAGATGGCAGGCTGGTCTCAACCATGACCGAGATTCATATTGTACTGGTGCCCACCAGCGGTATTCTGCCCGATATGCCGACATTGCTGGAGAGACTTCAGCCGGACAGCAGCGCCTACATTGCCATGATTACCGGGCCAAGCCGAACCGCTGATATCGAACGGGTACTGACCATTGGCGTGCATGGCCCTTCAAGGCTGATAATTGTCTTTTGCGACGATCTGGAGGGACAAGCTGATGGGAACTAAATTCAGGGAATCTGTTCAACGGGCCGTCAACAACGCCAATCTTACTGGGGCATTGGGGGCATTTTCCGAGGCGTACAAAGTCAATCGGATCAAGGCCTACGAAGGGATTGATTTTGAGGAGTTGCGGGACAGAATCTCCAGATTGAAGGAGTACGCCGCCTCGCATCTTGTTCAGCTCTGTGAGCAGTTTACCAGCAATGCCGAGGCACGCGGTGCCAGGGTGTTCCGCACCAGCAATCCGGAAGCTGTCAGGGAGTATATCCTTAAGGTTGCCAGGGACAATGGTGTCAAGACGGTCGTAAAGTCGAAGTCCATGGCTACTGAGGAGATTCATTTGAACCCGTACCTGGAGCAGGCCGGGCTAACCGTGGGTGAGAGCGACCTGGGGGAATGGATCATCCAGTTGGCTGGCCAGACCCCCTCCCATATGGTGATGCCGGCCATCCATCTGACCAGGGAGGAGGTCTCTGATCTGTTCAGCAAAGAGGTCAATGAGCGGCTATCATCTGACATCCCGAAGTTGGTCAAGGTGGCCCGCGATAAGTTGCGTCCCCTATTTCTGGGGGCACAGATGGGGATATCAGGCGCCAATATCGCTGTGGCCGAGACCGGCAGCATCGTGCTGATGACCAATGAAGGCAATGCACGGCTGGTGACCACACTGCCTAATATCCATATTGCCCTGGTAGGGATTGAAAAGCTGGTTGCTGCCTACAGTGACGTTGCCACCATCCTGAAGGCACTGCCCCGCAGCGCCACGGCACAGCTTTTGACCAGCTACGTATCGATCATCAGCGGCCCGACACCTAACGATGACGGCAGCCTGAAGGAGTTGCATATCATCCTGATGGATAACCGCCGCAGTGATATGGCTAACGACCCCAAGTTCCGGCAGGCGTTGCAGTGTATTCGATGCGGTTCCTGCCTGAATGTCTGCCCTATCTTCCGGCTGGTGGGGGGGCACGTCTTTGGCAAGGTCTATACCGGTGGTATCGGCACAATCCTGACCGCCTGGTTTGATGAGCTGAAACAGTCCGAAGATATCCAGGGGCTCTGTATCCAGTGCGGTGCATGTCGTGATGTCTGCCCCGGCAGGATTGATATCCCCGAACTGATCATGGAGATCAGGCGCCGCCTGGTGCAGGAGAAGGGGCTGCCATTGATCCAGCAGGCTATCTATACAGTGGTCAATAACCGCCCCCTGTTCCACGGTATGCTGCGGGCCGCCTCACTGGTTGGCAGGCCGCTCAGTTCCGGCAGATTTATTCGCCATCTGCCGCTGTTCCTAGCGGATCTGACCGATGGCCGAAGCCTGCCTGCCATAGCAGCCAAGCCATTCCGGAGTCTTTATAACAGCATCAAACAGCCAGTCTGCCGTGAAAAGGTGTCCTTCTATGCCGGCTGCCTGATCGATTTTGCCTATCCCGAGATGGGCGAGGCATTAATCTCTATATTGAACAAGGCTGGCATTCAGGTACTCTTTCCGCAGGAGCAGACCTGCTGCGGCGCTCCGGCACGCTATAACGGCGCATTTGAGGTGGCAGCCAGCAATGCGATTGATAACATAAAGGCGCTCTCTGCGGATGATCCTCAGTATGTGGTCTCAGCCTGCCCCACCTGTACAGTTGCGCTGGTACATGAATTCATCAGTACCCTTGAAAGTATTGGTCAGATGGAATGGATTTCAAAGGCCCGAGAATTGGCGGAAAAGACCGTGGATTTCTCAAGCTTCGTAAAAAAACTTGTGGATCAGGGGCGGCTCTCACTTAGAGAAGGAGAGGAGTTGGGAGCGATTACCTACCATGATTCCTGCCATCTAAAGCGGACGTTAAAGGTTTCAGAGCAGCCACGGGAACTGCTTTGCAAGGCTGGTTACCAGTTGCAGGAGATGTTTGAGTGCGATAACTGCTGCGGCATGGGTGGTTCCTATTCACTTAAACTGCCGGAGATATCAGGCCCTATCCTTAAGCGCAAGCTGAAGAACATCAGAAACAGTGGCGCGCCGGTTGTGGCCATGGACTGTCCTGGCTGCGTGATGCAGATCAGGGGTGGTTTTGATCAGGACGGTGGCGGTGTAGTGGTTAAACATCTGGCAGAATTGCTGGCAGAGCTGGTATAAGGCTAACGGCAAGAATTAACAGTTCCAATTACCCCCTCCCCGGAAAGCGGGAGGGCTGGGGTGGGGATGGGGGTAGATTCAATGATATCAGCGTATTGCCAAGACAAACCCATCCACCTCCTAACCTCCCCCTTGAAGGGGGAGGAACTATTATTTGATGCCCTTCGCCTAAGGGAGATAAGGAATAATGTACGAACCTGCCTTTTTGAATTTATATATAGTTCGTCAACTTGCATTTTGTCCAAGCGCCTCATATACTGGCTCAATAATTTAATCAGGAGGTTTACTGCATGATTGAGATTAATTTTGACAAAATGGGTGGGCTGATTCCGGCAGTTATCCAGGATTACGAAAATGGCGAGGTGTTGATGGTTGCCTTTATGGATAAGAAAACGCTTGAAATGACCATCAGGGATGGGAAAACATGGTTTTTCAGCAGAACCCGCAACAAATACTGGATGAAGGGAGAAGAGTCCGGTAATACCCAGGATGTAATGGAGATACTGACCGATTGTGACGCAGATACAGTAGTGATCAAGGTCAGACAGAACGGTCCTGCCGCCTGCCATACTGGAAATCGTAGCTGTTTTTATGTAAAATGGGAAGATGGCCAGTGGGTAGAACACTCAAATCCGCTGTTTAATCCAGAGGAGGTCTACAAAAAATGAGCACCTTACTCCGTTTGGGTATCCCCAAGGGAAGCCTTGAAGAGGCAACGGTTGATCTGTTCAGGCAATCCGGCTGGCAGATCGGTATTTCATCACGCAGCTATTTCCCGACAATTGATGATGCAGAAATGAAATGCCATCTTATCCGTCCTCAGGAGATGGGCAAGTATGTAGAGCGCGGCACTATAGATGTTGGCATTGCAGGGCGTGACTGGGTCAGGGAAAACGATTCTGATGTGGTTGAGGTCTGTGAGATGGTATACTCCAAGGTCTCACGCCGCCCGGTAAGATGGGTGCTGGTTGTTGCCCAGGATTCTCCTGTGCAAAAGCCGGAAGACCTGCAGGGCGCTACTATTTCGACTGAACTGGTTGAATTTACCAGAAGATATTTCAATGAGCGCAATATTCAGGTAACTGTGGAGTTCTCGTGGGGGGCAACTGAAGCCAAAGTGGTTGATGGACTCTGTGATGCAATTGTTGAGGTAACTGAAACAGGCTCAACAATCCGTGCCAATAACCTGCGTATAGTATGTGACCTGATGGAATCTGTACCGGTTATGGTTGCCAACAAAAGCTCATGGCAAGACCCCTGGAAGAGGAAAAAGATCGAACAGATATCAACACTGCTGAACTCTGCACTAAGGGCAGAAGGCATGGTTGGACTGAAACTTAATGCGCCGGATAAACAGGTGGAGGCCATTTCCGCTATTCTGCCAAGTCAGAAGGCACCCACGGTTGCACATCTCTACAAATCTGACTGGGTATCCATTGAAAGTATCCTGCCGGAAAAGGAGGTGCGCAGAATTATACCTGAACTGCTGAGATTGGGGGCCGAGGGGATTATTGAATATCCCATCTCCAAGATCATCTGATCTCCATTGGTCTCGTTCCCACGCTCTGCGTGGGAACGCAGTTACGGCGCGCTGCGCCGTGTATATGAGGCATTAGTGCTTCGTCCTTGCTGACACGAAGTATACTGCAAAACTCGTCAGAATCAGTTGTTGATTCTGTCATGCCGGCAATCTTCTGTCCGGCATCCAGCTTTTTAAGGCCTTATAACGGATGTTCCCTTCCATATTTTAGTTAATCCGAATAAAAACAGTATATTGGCC
>DYNH01000167.1:0-3783 GCA_020721175.1 Trichlorobacter lovleyi
CCTGCGTCCCATAAGTCCGGTGGTAAAAGGAAATATGGGTAAAGGACAGCCCCTGCCGCTGGATTTGCAAATATGTAAGTCACCTGGATGACAGGCCTTTGGGCTTTCCCAATGACCATAAAGGAGACACAATGAATACAGCAACCGCTATTCGTACTGATCAGGATGTCAGAATCTTTACCTCAACTGTCAAGGGGCGCTGTGACAACCGTTACATGATAATGTCTGGCGGTGCGATGATGATTGCACTGAGAGCTGCCGGTTGTCTGCTGCAACCTGAGCCTGGAGATACTGTACTTTCTGTCAGTAATGAAGAAGGTTCTTTATACATCCTTAATGTATTGGACAGGGAAAACACAGGCAATGCGTCGCATCTGACCGTGCCTGGAGGCCAGATGGTGCTTGATGGAGAACGTATCAGCATTGAGCCGCGCAAAGAGTTGAACGTATCAACAGCCAGTATTGAACTGAAGTCCGGCGATGCCAACGCCAGTTTTGGCAGATTACAGGCCCGGGGAGCAAGCCTTGCAAGTCATTTCCTTAAAATAAGCACAGTTGCCAGGACAATCGAAACCGTTTCAGAGGTGTTGCTTCAAAAGAGTGTCCGCTGCTATCGTAAGGTTCAGGAGTTTGAAGAGGCAACCATTGGCAGACTCAGGATGCTGGTTGATGGTCTGTTTTCGGTCTCATCAAGATCAGCAAGTCTGAAGGCAGAAAAAAGGTTCAGGATTGACGCGGAAAAGATCCATTTGGGATAGTCAGACAATTGCAAAAAACAGCAACTATCCATCCTGCAAGTAAGGCGAAGGGCATCAAATAATAGTTCCTCCCCCTTCAAGGGGGAGGTTAGGAGGGGGATGGGTTTTTCTTGGCAATACGCTGTAATCATTGAATCTACCCCATCCCCACCCCAGCCCTCCCGCTTTCCGGGGAGGGAGTAATTGGAACTGTTGATTCTTGTCGTTAGCCTAACAGAACATCTTAACTGCCAAAGAAAAACAAGTAGTATTCATCCGAATGAATCATCGCTGCAAGAGGAGTTTAAAATGTTCGCGAGCACACTTGAAAAAGGGATTTGCCAGGCATTTCCAGACACCTGCAAGACACCAACTCCTGGCGGGCCAGTACCTGTAGCGTATCCAAACATAGCCACCTGCAACACTGCCAGTTCCTCAAGCTGCTCATCAAAGGTTATGATCTGCGGTATGAAGGCGTTTAACCTGAAGACAAAAATACCTCAAAGCCAGGGGGATGTTGCCGGTAATGCCGGCGGTGGGGTTGTCTCAAACAAGATTATGGGAGTGATGAAGTACACAAAAGGCAGTAGCTCTGTTTATATAGAAGGGGCTCCGGTTGTACGGATGACAAGCCAGACCGCCCATAACGGCACACCGCCAAACGCCACTATGGGTACACAGCTTTCACCCAGCCAGAACAAGGTAATGGTACTTAAATAACTGATTAATTGACAAAAAAGAAAGAATCAGATGTTTAAAAACAAACATTCCATAATCAGCTATATCCTGGCTGCACTTTTCATTGCAGCAGTAACCGCAGGGGTCTATTACACTGCCCAAGCTTACATACTTGATCGTGCAGAGAGAAATATAGAGAACCTGATACTATCGCAGCGTGGCCTGCATCATTATATCCAGCGCGTTATGCACCCTGCTTTTTTCCAGGCAATTAATGACGGAGATATATCTCAAGACTATTACAACCCTGAGATATTTTCATCCACCTTTATTGTCAGAAGCATGCACGGCTTTTATAACGAAGAACTTTTGAAACATAATCGTCCTGAAATCTATTACAAGCTTGCCTCGGAGAATCCCCGCAATCCGGTCAACAGGGCAGATCAGATTGAGCTGGCCCTGTTAAAAAAATTCAACGTAAACAGAAATCTGAAAAATATCAGAGAGATTGTCAATATTGATGGCAAGAAATATCTGTATTACTCGATCCCCTTTCTTGAGAACACCAGGGCATGTTTGCGTTGCCACGGCAAACGGGAGGATGCACCTCTGGGACTTCTGGCACGCTACCCGGATGATGGCGGCTTTAATGAAAAAGAGGGTTATATCCGCGCCATTGAATCAATCCGTGCCCCGTTACTTCAGGAATACACAACCCTGTATATAATTATGGCAGCAATTGGCGCAACCTCGCTTGCTGTTTTTGGCATGTTCTGGTTTAGCGCCAGACTGCGTATTGAGGTAAATGAAAAAACCAGCAGTCTTCAGGAAGAACTGTCTGCACGGCAGGCGGCTGAAAACGACCTGCGTATTCAGACAGCAATGCTTGAAGAAGAGATAGCAGAACGTCAGAAAACCCAGGAAGCGCTACATCAGGCCAAAGAGATGGCAGAGGCTGCCAACAGGGCAAAATCATTGTTTCTTGCCAATATGAGCCATGAACTGCGTACACCGCTTAATGGTGTTGTAGGAATGGCTCAACTGCTTTCAATATCCGGAGTAACAGAAGAACAGATGGATTATCTGAACACGCTACAGCTTTCTGCAGAAAATCTGATTGCACTGATTAATGATATTCTGGATATCACAAAGATAGAAGCTGAACAGATTCAGATCTACCATGCAGAATATTCATTACGCAGTTGCCTGAATGAAGTTGTACTGATGCAACAGTCCAAAATTACGGAAAAACAGCTTTCAATTGAAAAGGACATCCCGGATTCCATACCTGATACGCTTGTTGGTGATCGGATCAGGGTGCTGCAAATACTTTCAAACCTTTTGTCCAATGCCGTAAAATTCACTAAAAATGGTGGTATAAAACTTGCTGTAGCAGTCAAGGAACAGCACGAATCCACCATCCTTCTGGATATCTCTGTTGCAGACACAGGAATCGGCATTGATCCCAAACAGTTGGGATACATCTTTAAAATGTTTACCCAGGTTGATGAATCATATACCCGCAGACATGGCGGAGCCGGACTGGGGCTGGCCATCAGCCGCAAACTGGCTGAACTGATGGGCGGAAGCATTACAGTTGAAAGCAAGCTAGGCAAAGGCAGTGTATTTCATCTGCTGCTGCCCTGTACGATTGCCTCAAATCCTGAACTCAAGAATATTGATGCAGGCCTGCAAGAGCCGTTTGCAGCAGATACATCAAAGTCACTTTCAGTGCTGCTTGCCGAAGACAATCCTCCCAACAGCATGTACGCCAAGAAGATTCTGAAAAATCTGGGGCATCAGGTTATAATAGCGGAAGATGGTAAAAAGGCACTACAGGCATGGCAGGATGGTAAATTTGATCTGATTCTGATGGATGTCCAAATGCCGGAAATGAACGGGGATGAGGTTGTAAAAATAATCAGAGAGCGTGAAAACAATCAAGGCAATAAAAGACATATACCGATTATTGCAGTTACTGCCCATGCGGTCATGGGCGATCAGGAACGGTTATTAGAAGCAGGATGTGACGGCTACGTGGCCAAACCTTTCCGGATAGAGTCATTGGCCGATGAGATTAAACGGGTTATTGGAAAGGATTGAGCAAACAATTGGGCCTCTTGCAAAAGTCCTGAATTGTGTCATTCCGGCATTCGGGGATGACGATCTTTTTGAAAGAGGCTCGCTATTCAGATATCTTTTTAAATGGAGTTACCTCAAAGCGCACTCCATCGCTTTTCACCTGGATAGTCCCTTGCATATCTGTACGATACAGGGCAGTTCCCTGCCTGCGGATACGCTCGACTGTTTCAGTCGCAGGCAGTCCAAAACTGTTGCTAGCTCCGGCAGAGATTACAGCAATCTCCGG
>DYNH01000167.1:3883-5229 GCA_020721175.1 Trichlorobacter lovleyi
ACAAAGATAAAAGGCACGGCAAATGCCGCAAGCACAGTGGCGCCATAACCAAGTAAAGGAACTATTAACAGGTTTGCCAGAATACCGATTATGGATGCCTGATGAAATGAGGACAAGACAGGAATCAGCGTGGATATGGTTGCAGCCAGAGAGGCGGAACACAACAGGACAACAGTGCGCTGCCAGTTATGACGTATAATCTTGTCAAAGGGGGCTGTTATATAGGGAGTCAGGACAACAATCCCCCAAAGCGCCAGAAAGGAGAGTTGAAAAGACAGTTCAAACAGTGCAACAGGATCAAAAAGCAGCAGAATAAAGGCAGCCAGCAGCAGTGTATCAAGAATATCTACTTCACGCTCGCTCCAGACCGCTATTATAACTGCGTACAGCATCAGTACAGCACGTGCAGTTGCAGGCTCTCCGCCGGTAAACAGAAGATATAACAGCATGACCGGCAATGCAGACAGAAGCGATGCCCTACGCACATCAATCCTCAAGGAAATCCACTCCCAACGCAGCAGCAGCCACCTGAGCAGGTAAACCCATACAGCAGTGATAACACCAACATGAAAGCCGGAAACAGAGAGGATATGTGATACGCCGGCACGACTGTAGGCAGCAGCCAGCTCAGGAGGAATCTCCTTCTGTGATCCGGTAGCAAGGGCCAGCAACAGACCGCTCTGGTCCGGTTCAGCAAATGCCTCCCTTATAAAAGACTGGCATTTGATTGCCTGAATATCTATCCATCTTTGCAGCGAAGAGCCAGCTCCGCCTCTCATCAGAACCACAGTATCAGCATTCTGTACCCTTGCCAGCGCATCAATGCCATGCATCGCAAGATACAAAGGATAGTCAAACTCTCCAGGCAACCCCAGCAGACGAGGCAATCTTAGTCTGGCATTGCAACGGATCCGATCACCGGTCACCCAGTCACCAGAACCGTTGTAAATTGTTATCAATAC
Organism: Trichlorobacter lovleyi; assembly: GCA_020721175.1. Taxonomy (GTDB): domain Bacteria; phylum Desulfobacterota; class Desulfuromonadia; order Geobacterales; family Pseudopelobacteraceae; genus Trichlorobacter; species Trichlorobacter lovleyi_A. Next base: position 4,846 of record DYNH01000167.1, read on the forward strand.
ACGTCTGTCAGTTAAAAACTGTTTATCGCCATCACCGATCCACTCAAGCTTTAACTCCAGACGCTGCCCTTCAGTCAAGATAACCGGACGACTGTCCAGCACACCTTCCAGCATAACCTTTTTGCCATCAAACCTTTCAAGTTCGGCTCTGGCCATGCTGTTATCAAGCCTGGGCACAAGCGCAGCCATGGCCCAGAGCATCCAGAACAGGGCAAGCAAAATACAAAAAACGATCTTCTGCCTTAAAAATAGCGACAACCCAAGCGTAACAGCCAATGCAAACGGGATGGCAATCGGGAAACTAAAAGTGAACTGACGGGCGAGCAGACAGCCGATAACCAGAAACAGCAGAGGTATGAGGATGGGACGGTCTGAACACATGAT
>DYNH01000168.1 GCA_020721175.1 Trichlorobacter lovleyi
GACAACCTTGCTCTACTCTATACCCCATGTATTATAGGTGATTTCAGCCATATCTCTATTGCTGTCATGGCCTGCTTCAGCATTAATGGCAAGGCGGCATCTCTTCTGCTTGATGAATCGCCGATGTGGGATGTGATAGCTAACCGGCTTGGTAAAGAAGAACCGTTTGACATGGGCTATCCAAAGCAGCGTGGTGAATTTCTTGTTTACGGTGCCGCCCATTCGGTTCAGCCGGTTACCGGTCTGATGGTGAGTGTCAGTATAGGAGATATTTCCAAAAAACTACAGGTATCCGGCCCGCGTTACTGGAATCCGCTGGGTATGCCTGAAAACCCGGAACCGTTCAGGTCACTTGCCATCTGCTGGAAACATGCCTACGGCGGCGAAGGTTTTGAGGCAAATCCTGATGGCACAGGTTTCACCAGAGACAGCAGCAACAGACAGCCTCTGCCTGTGATCCAGGACCCGGACCACCTGATTTCCTCACCCAATGATCGTCCTGAACCAGCCGGCTTTACTGCCATAGATCAGTTAAGGCCCCAGAGGACAAGGTATCTGGGGCGTTTTGATGATGCCTGGTTAAAGGAACGGTGGCCACATTACCCCCACGACACGGATCCTGAATATTTTAACACTGCCCCGCAAGATCAGCGTATCAGAGGTTTTTTCAGGGGGGATGAACCTTTACTGATCAGAAACATGCATCCTGAACAAACTATTCTTGAAGGGCGTCTGCCTGAACTGCGGGCACGCATCTTTCTCAACCGTAAGGAGGGGACAAGCGAGGCGTTTTTTGAGGTTAAAAACCGACCGGAAACAGTCTGGATATTTCCAGAGGACAAATGTGGTGTTCTGCTTTTCAGGGGGACTGCACAGGTGAGCGACGAGACGCTGGATGATCTCACCCACCTGATGGCAACCTGGGAACCATTAAATTCAAAACCGGAATCACGTGATTATTATTTTGAAAAATTTCAGGATGCTGTTAACAGCAAGCCAGCGGAACTGGCTGAACCAGTCCCGCCGTCTGCTCCTCCCCCACCACCTTCCTTGCCTGATCCTGAACCTGAAAAACCTGCCCCGCCACCGCCTAAGGCAGATAAAGAACTGGCCGAAATGCAAGGGATTCTTGCAAAGGCTGAAGCCCAGGCCGATGCAGTATTTGCAAGGCTTGGGATGACACGCGAACAGGCCCTGGAAAAATACCTGCCCAAAAAGTACAGTCCTGCCCAGGAAAAACCACTTCTGGAGTTAGAAAAAGAGCTTGCAAATATCCAGAAACAGGCAGAGGCAATACTCAAAAAACAGGGCAGCTCTATAGAAGAGATTAAAAAAAACTATCAGACAACCGCTGCAACCCCTAAAGACCCGCACCAAGCTATCAAGGAACTTACTGACGCCCTGATTTCTGCGGAGGCCAGAATGAAAGAGTCCGGCGTCAACCTGCAGGAAGCTGCAAAGGGGTTACCCGGCATAGATCCATCCAGACTTGATTTTGGCAAGGCAATTGCGGGATTAAGCAGCCTGGCTGCACTTATTCCGCCGACAGCAGAGGCAGATGCGGCAACAGAAAAGACTGAAAAAGGGGATGACGCCAAACCGGATCAGGACAGTACGTCCCAGGATGAGGCCTTGAAACAGAGGATCAAGGAAGGTAAGAATCTTGCCGGACTTAACCTGGACGGGATGAATTTCAGCGGCAGGGACCTCTCAAATGCCAATTTTTCAGGAGCAACCCTGACAGGCGCCAGCTTTTCCTCGTCTATCCTGAAAGGAGCGGTGTTTAACGAGGCATTGCTTGCCGACGCTGACTTTACCGGTGCAATGATGGAAAATTCCCGACTGCTGAAAGTTCAGGCTGTTGGGGCAAAATTCAATTCAGCATCGCTGAAAGAGGCAGACCTTTCAGCAGGTGACTTCAGTTCTGCCAGCTTTGACAGGGCAGATCTGACCGGTTCTACTGTCTCAGGGGCACTCTTTGCAGAGGCCTCGCTAAGAGACATCCGTGGTGGTGGCTTGACTGCACACAAAACATCCTTCCCAAAGGCAGATCTCTGCGGTGCAAACCTGCAAAAGGCGATTCTTGACGATGCTGATTTCTCAAACGCAAGGCTTGATAATACAAATTTTATCGGGGCTCAGGCAATCAGAGCGACTTTTGATGGGGTTCACGCCAGCAATGCAGATTTCAGCACGGCAGTTCTTACAGCTTCAAGGGCTGACAAGGATACAAAACTTGTTTCAACCACATTTTCTGGAGCTGACCTTACCCGTTCATGCTGGGAGCGAAGCAGTCTGACTGATGTTACAATGGCCTCGGCAACCCTTGATCATGCAGATTTCAGCAGAGTTCAGTTTAATCGGGTATTTATGTTAAATATAACCGCAAAAGAAACAAATTTTATGAAGGCAGTGATGAAAGATTGTGACATGCGAGGTATGAATCTCTTTAAGGCCTCATTCCGTCATGCCATGCTTAACAGGTGTGATCTTAAAGATGCCAACATGTTTGGTGCGGATCTGTATCAGGCAGGTATTGTGGCAAGCGACACTAGGGGTACAGATTTCAGAAGGGTTCAGGCACGCCCTACAAAACAATCCAATTAAAGTACCACGGAGACAGATTATGGCTATGATCAATAAAAAATTCAGTTTTACGTCATCAGCCCTGCCTGAAAATACATTTGAGCTAGTCAGCTTCAACGGCTCTGAAGGGCTTTCAAGACTTTACCGTTTTGACATTACCCTGATGGCTGAAGACGACGGGCTTGACCTTGAAGATATCATTCAATCACGGGCCACACTAAAGATTCTGCGGGAGGACGGAGATATTGTCTTTCATGGCATTCTTTCCACCTTTGAACAGATGCAGACCATCGGCACAAACACCAATTACAGGGCTGTACTTTCTCCACTTTTCTGGCTGAAGACCATGACGCACCACAATCAGATATTCCTGAACAAGACCATCCCGCAAATTATTGAGGCTGCCATAAAAGACGGAAGCATGACTACCCTTGATTATGAATTCAGATTATCCGGTACCTATCTGCCGCATGAATATATCTGCCAGTATAACGAAACCCATCACAGTTTTATCTCTCGATTGATGGAACGGGAGGGGATCTATTACTACTTTGAGCAGGGTGAAAAGGCTGAAAAACTGATTATAACCGACACAGCAATGACCCATTCGGTAATGGAAGAAGGGGAAAAGCTGTTCTATTCACCGCCATCAGGGCTGGATGAATCCTCCCGTGAAGAGGTAATCAAGACATTGGTCTGCTGCCAGAAATCACTGCCGGCAAAGATACTGCTGAAGGACTACAACTATCGCAAACCCTCCCTTGAACTAACTGCTGAATACACGGTTTCTGAAAAGGGTCTTGGCGAAGTCTACATATACGGAGAACATTTCCAGACGCCTGAAGATGGCAAAAGGCTGGCCAGAATACGGGCCGAGGCATTGCAATGCAGGGCACGGACTTTCCAGGGCGAGAGCCTGATTCCATATCTGAGACCTGGCTACCTGTTTGTACTGACAGGACATAATCGCAAGGACTTCAATGCATCCTATCTGACTACAGATATTACCCACCATGGAAGCCAGGCATTCCTATTTACTGCCGGTCTTGGCAAGACACCGTCACAACAGGAATCATCCCCATACTACAGGAACAGTTTTACTGCCATCAGCTCCGAAAGTCAGTTCCGGCCTGAACGTACCACAGAAAAACCCCGCTTTGCAGGCACAATGAATGCAACTATTGATGCTGCCGGAAGTGGCAAGTATGCCGAAATAGATGATCAGGGACGTTATAAGGTAAGGCTGCCGTTTGATCTTAACAGCCCAACCGGTGGCAAGGCATCATCCTGGATCAGGATGGCCCAGCCCTACGCCGGTGACACCCACGGAATGCACTTTCCACTGCACAAGGGAACAGAGGTACTGCTGACCTTTATTGATGGCGATCCTGACCGTCCTATCATTGCCTCGGCTGTCCCTAATCCGCTTACCCCCAGCCCGGTAACATCGGCAAACAACACCATGAACAAGATCAAGAGTGCCGGCGGAAATGAAATTCACCTTGAGGATGAAGAAACAACAAGACGGATATTGCTGAACTCACCAAACAAAAACACCTGGATACGGATGGGTGCTCCCAACGATCCACCCGGATTTTACATTCCCAAACTTCTGTACAACAAAGATGAGTCAGGCAACAACAGCAGCAGTAAAGGCACCCTGAAGATTACCATTGAGCCGGAAGATGTCCATGAAAAGGCTGTCTGCACAGTTACAAACGACAAGGACACATCCTTCAAACCGATTGAGCTTAAAAACGATCAAACATCTGAACTGGCGCCTGGTGATTACACACTTACATTCAATCATGTTGACGATCCCTACAAATACGAGCCAACCACCAGGAAAATTACCATCAAGGCCGGCAAGGAAAGCGATGTTGAGGTAAGTTACCGCAAGACCGAAGAGGCAAGGAATATCGATGACACCAATTCAAAAGTAGAGGAGCTTGACGAGAAACAGAAAGAACTTGAAAAAGAGATGGCTGACAAGGAGGCAGAGAAAGAGGCCGAGGAGAAGAAAGAGCAGGCACGGGAAGGTGGTCTGAGACTGAATACCGAAGGTCATCTGGAATTTGCAGCAACCATGGAAAACAAGATGATCAGGGGTGAACAACTGGAGATTGTGCTTGGCAATGTTTATGATGTGCTGATCGGTACAGAGACATCCTTCAAGGTTGCTGCTGCCCTGGAAATGTTCTTGGGCATGAAGATGGATATGGCGCTGGCCACCAACATTGAATACGGTTTTGGCCTGTGGCACACCCATTTTAATGAGGGCGAGCTTTCCGGAAACCACAAGGTTGAAATAAACGCAGGTGGCTCTTCAGTCACGCTTGATGTTCTGGTGGCGGCCATGGCTGCGCTGGCTGCTGTTGATACCGGTCTGGTAGCAGGGATTGGCTTTGGTATGCATGACCTTCCGGACGATGATCACAAAAAAGAATGGTTTGTAAACACCAACGGAATTGCATATGCGGCTTTACTGGCCTCTCTTAACACCGCTGTGTTTATATCCCAGAAACTGAACCCCATTCAATATAACTCCAGGATTGAACTGGGTTTAACAGGAATAGAAGAGAAGGTTACCCTGGGTTCTATTGAGCAGGCGGTGGTCACCGGCAATATCGAACA
>DYNH01000169.1 GCA_020721175.1 Trichlorobacter lovleyi
CCCTTAGATTCTGATTTTCTTTGCATCCTGGCGTCTTTGTCTTTGCGTTGCAGATTTTTGAAAATAATGAATTACACATCCTGACGGGTACGATTTTTTCATCGAGTAACTTCAATTTTCGGTTTCGCTGTAAGAAGGCTCTCCAGATTATCTGCCTTTCCAGACCGGTTTACGCTTTCCAACAAAAGCGGCAACTCCTTCAACAGCATCTTCAGTGGCAGCCAGGGCAGAAAACAGGTCATCCATAACATCCAGTGCCTGCTGCTGAGGAAGATCAGGCAGGCGATTCAACCCTTCTTTGCCGTTTCTCAGTGCAACCGGACTCTTTGAAGCAAGCTTGTTTGCCAGTTCAAGTGTTGCAGCAGCCAGATCCTGCTCCGGAACAACCTTGTTTACCAAACCAAGCCTTTGGGCCTCTGTTGCACTAATCATATCGCCGGTCAACACCATCTCCATAACCTTCTTTTTCCCCAGTATACGTATCATAGGCGCAGCAGGCCCCAGGCAGATCAGCCCGACATTAATAGCTGTTGTTCCAAAAATTGCGGTTTCAGCAGCTACAGTCAGATCACAGGCTACTGCCAGACCAGTGCCATTTGCCAGGGCATAACCATGCACCGAGGCTATTGTAATTTTTTTCATCCTTGTTAATGTGCGGTAAAATGCATCAATCTGGCTGAGGAAATCACGGGCCTCCTGCTGGGTTCTTGGAGGGAACTGATCCAGTCCGATACCGGTGCAGAAATTTTTCCCCGATGCATCCACAATTACCACCATCACATCAGGATCATTATCCATTGCAATTAAAGCCGTATCAAGCTGGTTTGCAAATGGAATGTTAAATGTATTCATCGCTTCTGGACGATTCAGGGTTATCCAGCCTATACGTCCTTCTTTTCTGGTCTTAATCAGCTCCTCTTGCATAATCAGTTCTCCTTTTAGATTAAGTTTGGATACTTACCATTAATGTAAGTAACTGGTTCAGTATATTGCTCCAGAAACAGGCTCATGTATATCAGTCATCACAAAGAGTTACAAATTAAATTACAATAAAAAGTGGTAACTATTGAGTATAGAATCGAAGATTGTCATTCCGGCAGGCTTTTAGCCGGAATCCAGATTTTAAAGCCTTAAAAAGCACAGATGCCGGACAGAAGATTTTCGGCAGAGCTTTTAAAAAGGCCTGTCATCCCCGAGATATTCTATCGGGGAACCATGAAGTCAAAATCTGGATTCCCGATTAAACCCTCGGGAATGACAACACTACTAAAACTGTGCTGAATAGTTACTACAAAAGTTCATTTTTCTGAAAAGATATCCGCAGCAAAACAGAAGAAATGCCAGTAAAATTATGGTCGCACCGGATGGCAGGTTAAAGGTGAAAGAAAATATAATCCCGCCAATTACAGAGATTAGTGAAAAGACAATTGAAAGAAATACTGTCATTCTGAACCCGTGGGCCACCTGGAGTGCAGTTGATGCCGGTAGAATCAGCAAGGCCGAAATCAACATGATTCCAACCAGCTTGGTTGCAAGTACTACTGTCAGTGCAGTCAGGACCGCCAGAAGATTGTTCAAAAAAACGACTTTGATACCGCTGACAGCCGCCAGCTCTTCGTTGAATGTCAACGCCACAAGGTCATTATAATAGAACCACAGCAAAGCCAGTACGATAACAAACAGGGTAGCAGCAACCAGAAGCTCAGCCTGACTGATAGCCAGAATACTGCCAAAAAGGTAGCTAAACAGATCCACACCATATCCATGGCCAAGTACAGCCAACATAACCCCAAGCGATATACCGACTGAAGAGACGATCCCGATGGCAGCGTCTCCACCAAGACGGGCTTTATTGGCAAGCTTGAGAATGCCTAGCGCAGCCAGCAGCATTACCGGTAAAGAGACCAGCAGCATGGCCGCCCCCTGCAGGCCCGCAAACAGGGCCAGGGCAACCGCCCCAAAGGTAGTATGCGCTAGGCCATCACCTATCAGAGAGAGGCGCCTGAGTATCAAAAACACACCAAGTACAGCGCACAAAACACCAATCAGCATTCCTGCTGCAAGAGCCCGCTGAATAAAGCTGTATGAAAGCATTTCTAAAAGCATTGGGTTTTTCCAGTAAAAAGGTTCAAAGGCCGAAATTCAAAAGTAGTCTGCTTTTACAAGCCCTAATGACTGATTTAATGTCTATGACAGATCAGGTGCTGTGAATGTTCTCCAAAAAATGCCGTCATTTCTGGAGATTTGCAAAAATCTTCAAATGTTCCCCAAAAAAGTACCTTTTTGTCCAGATACAGCATCCGATATGCATATTTACCGATTGTACCGGAATCGTGGGTCACCAGTAGAATAGTTGTTCCCCTGGTCTTGTTCATTTCTGCAATAAGTTCATAAAAACGATCCCTGATCTCCGGATCAAGGGCAGCGGTAGGTTCATCCATTATCAGTAGTTCAGGGTTGTTTACAAGCGCCCTTGCCAGCATGACACGCTGTTGCTGACCACCTGAAAGCTCACCGATCAGACGGCACTGCAGATGATCAATACCAAGCAGTTCAAGCATAATCTGTACCTGCTGACGGTCATGGCGACACAGACGGCGAGGCAGCCTCTTGCCAGCCAGCATCCCCATCTGGACAACTTCCGAAACAGTGGCTGGAAATGCAGGATTAAGGGGACCCATATTCTGGGGAAGATAGCCTAACTGCTCCCAACTATTGAATGTTGCTACAGGTTGTCCAAAAAGAACTATGCTACCGTGGTTCACAGGCATCAAGCCAAGTATTGCCCTGACCAGGGTGCTTTTACCTGAACCGTTTGGCCCCACAATTCCCAGATAATCTCCTGACGTGACAGTAAAGCTGATATTGCTGAGTGCCTCAACAGCCTCATGGCTGCAGGACAGATTTTCTACCTTGATCAATTCTTGCATCTTAATCCTGCCTGCAGGTGTTTCAGATTTTCATCCATCAACATGACAAAAGTTGTGCCTTTTTTCATGTCTTCCGGAGCCAGATTAGGTGCTGCGTACAACATCAGAACTGTTGCGCCGGTTTCGCCTGCAATGGCTCTGGCCACTCTGGGGGTTACCAGTTCTTCTGTAAAAACAGCCTTTAGATTGTTTTTGCGAACCTGCTGCACCAGCTCTACAAGCCTGTTGGGGGTAGCTTCCAACTCGGAGGTTACACCTGCGGCAGGTTGATATTCAAGATTGTAGCGTTTTGCCAGATAACCAAATGCAGCATGTCCACCATGTAACAGAATACGACTTTCACAATTGGCAAGGCCATTTTTATAGCGCTTGTCCAGATCCGAAAGCTGTTCTGTCAAAAGTGCGGCCTGTCTGCGGTAAAGTTCGGCTCCTTCTGGATCAACCGCAATAAAGGCGTCCAGTAATTTGGCAACAATGGCCTGGTCAATACTGAAATCAAGCCAGACATGGGGGTCATTTGATGTATTGTGGGCTTTATTGCTGTGACCGTGCCCACCATGCATCTTGCCGGTATGCCCGGGCGCTGGCAACAGCTCAACCCCCTCTGCTGCTGCCACTACTTTCATCTTTTTATTATCTATCCCGGAAATAATCCGATCTGCCCACGGTTCCATGAAAGGGCCGATGTAGACAAAAAGTGCCGCTTTGTGGATACGGGCAAGATCATCAGGCCTTGGTTCAAAATGATGAGGCTCGATTCCGGGAGGCAAAAGCAGTTGCACATCCATCCTGCCACCGGCAATGGTACGTGCAAAATCGTATAACGGAAAAAGGGTGGTAACCACTACCGGACGGTCTGTTTTAGCAACCTGACTGTTACTGGAATGGCAGCCTGATAGAACCAGTGCCGTCATTACTGAAAATGAAAACCACATTACCAGTTGTTTCAACATAATATCTATACCTCCTGCTTATATGATGGTAAATGTGTCTCGTTTGGTTATCATAGTATGCATTTCTCTTGCTTGCAATTATCTACTTCTCCATTATACTAGATTTTGTGTTGTCACATATTTGTAATAAAAGGAGCATAAAATGGGATTTTTCGGCGGCCCCAGCAAACAGGAACTAGCTGATAAAGAAAATGAAATCAAAAAATTAATGCAGATGCTGGATAATGTAGACAACGTGGTTATGCTCTGTGATACCACAAATGACAACAAGATATTCTACATGAACCGCAAGGCAAAAGAGCTGATGCAACAACACCGTTCAGAGCTGAACTCTGGTTTAAGAGGTGCTGATGTGGCAAATGCCTTTGGTAATTCCATCCACCAGTTTCATAAAGATCCGGGCCGGATTCGTCGTATATTCAGCAATCCCAGAACGGATATGCCCCATTCAGCCGACATACCGATCGGCTCTGTAACCCTTCAAACCAAGGCCTATCCGATCTGGGATCCGAGTGACAGCAATAAATTACTCTGTTTTATGGCATGTTGGAGTGACATATCTGCCGAACGCAAGATAAAAGAGCAGCAGTACAAGGATATTGAGCGCAAGAACTATCTTGAGGAACGGATTCACCAGATTGCCACGGCCATGGAAGAGATGAGTATGACCGTAAACGAAGTGGCAGGTAATACTACTAATGCTGCTGATTCAGCGGCACAGGTTGCCGAGAGTGCGCATGAAGGACAGAGGGTGGTCAATCAGGCGGTCAAGGGTATGCAGCAGGTTGCTGAAGTGGTTCGTTCTTCAGCGCAGATTGTCGGTAATCTGGGGGCTACTTCCGAAAAAATCGGGGAGATTGTCAACGTCATCAATGAGATTGCTGATCAGACCAATCTGCTGGCCTTGAATGCAGCCATTGAAGCTGCCCGTGCTGGTGAGATGGGACGCGGTTTTGCCGTTGTAGCCGATGAGGTGCGTCGTCTTGCAGAACGTACCATGACCTCCACAAAGCAAATCGGGGCCATGGTAACAGAGATACAGTCCAACACACAAAAGGCCGTTGCATCAATTGAAGGCGGCAAGACCGAGGCGGAAAAAGGCGAACAGCTTTCTCATCAGGCAGAGGCATCACTGATTGCCATTGTTGATTCGGTTGAAAACATAAAAAATCTTATTTCCCAGATTGCAACAGCCTCTGAAGAACAGGCTGCAACCGCCACTGTAATTGCCGGCAATCTGGAAGAGATATCACGTGTGAATTAAGCATGTTGTAAAGCCCTGCCATTTTATTATGAAGTAAAAAACCACACA
>DYNH01000019.1 GCA_020721175.1 Trichlorobacter lovleyi
GCAGCAGTACGTTCTTGCAGACTATCAGAGAGTAGTCGGAGTTGACCGGTTGCAGCTCCAACAAATTGTTGTACTTGAAAAACACACGGTTTCTGATCCGGTCAATCACCTTGTGGTAGCCCGGCTTATCTGGCATCAGTTCAAAGTACTTTGCAAAGATCTCGGGCGGAATCCGCTGCAGCTCTTCAGATTTGTATTCGGCTGCGGTGACGATATCGCCAAAATTATTTTCACTGTCGTAGTCAGTGGCATCCAGGTACAGGGTGTTAAAGCCCATCTCTCCCATTTTTTCGGCAAACAGAATCGCCAGGGTATAGGGTTCTTGTCCCAGGGCACATCCGGCATCCCAGACTTTTATCCGCAGACGGCCAAGAGCCAGCTTCAGGGTGTGTTCAACAGCATATTCCAGGACCGGAAGGTCACGAAAAAAGAAGGTAAAGGCCATAAAACTCCCAGGGTTAAGGGTTAGTGGTTAAGGTAGAAGCCCACGTTGGTTTTTTACCGGTCACCCGCTCGTAGAGTGTTTCAGGTGACAGATCAAAACCGTTTGGCCAGGCAAGTGTTGGCCACTCATCAAGGTAAAACTTTTTGAATTCATTTTGATCTTTAAGTGTTCTTGCTGTAGAGAATTTTTCTGGAAGATCATGCAAATCAGCTATGCCAGTTTCACCAGTGTTAAATTTTATCCAGATCTTGTATTGCTCGCTGTAGGTCGCTTCCTGAATGCTAATCATCTGTATATCCTTTCTAAACAAGCGGTTCCAGCTTGTGAAATTCTTTTGTGTTCCACATGGTAAGCAGTTCCTGCTGGTGTATTTCAGTCCATTCAAGTACCAGACCACGCACTCTGGCCGGGAGGTTGCCTTCCAGTTGGTTAAGATCGTGTATTGAAATTATTGCCCTGTAATCATTGTATCGCACATGGAAATGAGGCGGATTATGTTCATCAAAATACATGCTTATGACTATTCCAAGAAACCGGCATAGCTCTGGCATAGTTAATCCTCTCATTCTTTGTTTGTTTTTATAACGTTACCCGAACTGCTCCTGTTCTACCTGTAACACAGAATGCATCAACAGACCGGGGTCCAGAATCAGGGCCACTGTGCCATCACCCAGAATTGTGGCTCCGGAGATACCGCGTACATCACGATACAGTTTACCCAGGGATTTGATGACGGTCTGATGCTCACCAACGACATCATCCACAACAAACCCGATCCGCTTGCCCGCTACGGACAGAATCACGATCTGCTCGATATCCGGCTGGTTTTGAGTGATCTCAAACTCACTTCGCAGGCTGATGTAGGGGGTTAGTTCGCCTCGTACATGGGCCAGATGACGTCCGTGGGCCGCCTGCACATCGGCACGGGTCAGCTCTATGCATTCCTCCACCATGGTGAGCGGCATGACAAAGTAGCTCTGGTCAATCCGCACCAGCAGCGTTTCTATAATTGCCAGGGTTAGAGGAATTCGCAGGGTTATCAATGACCCCTTGCCGGGGGTGCTGTTAATATCAATGGTTCCACGTAACGCCTCAATTGCCTTCTTTACCACATCCATGCCAACACCACGGCCCGAAACGCTGGTGACCTTCTGGGCCGTTGAAAAGCCGGGGGCAAAAATCAGGTTATAGATATCCTTGTCACTCAACTCACTGGTAGCGGTAATCAACCCACGTTCAATCCCTTTGGCCCGGATCCTTTCCTTGTCTAGTCCGGCTCCGTCATCACGGATGGTGACCAGAACGCTGTCCCCGGAATGCTCGGCTGCCAAGCGTACAATCCCCTTGACCGGTTTTCCGGCTGCCCGACGCACATCCGGTATCTCAATGCCGTGGTCTATACTGTTGCGGATCAGGTGGACCAGCGGGTCATTCAATTTTTCAATGACGGTTTTGTCCAGCTCGGTCTCTGCTCCGGTGGTTTCCAGGTCAATCTCTTTGCCTAGTTCTGCTGACAGGTCACGCACCAGTCGCTTGAATTTGCTGAAGGTAGAGCCGATCGGCAGCATTCGCATGTTAAGGGTGGTGTCACGCAGTTCAGAGATCAGCCGTTCCACCTCTTCGGCAACGCTGATGATCTCATTGTCATTCCGGTTACCTGCAATCTGGGTCAGGTGTGCCTGGACTGTTACCAGTTCTCCCACCAGGTTAACCAGATGATCCAGCCGTTCTGCCGGAACCCTGATAGAAAGGGCTGCTTCAGCAGCAGGCGCTGCTGTTGTCCGTTCCTGGCGTACCTGCCGGATCTGTTGCTGTTCAACCAGGGCAGACTGTACCTTTGAAGCCGGAACAATCCCCTGCTCCACCAGAATCTCGCCAAACCGCTTCTGCATGGAGACAATCTTATGCATTTCAACCGGCGAGAGATCGCCACGCTCAACAAGAATATCTCCCAGTTTCTTGTAACTGCTATCGCTGTCAAGGACGCTGCCATCATCAATCAGATCAATTTTCAGATCGCAGTCATCTTCAACAAAGATAAAGACATCCTTGATCGCCTCAATGCCACTACTGGTTGTAAGCACTATATCCCAGTAGATAAAGCAATGTTCAGCGATCAGTTGATCAAGGAGAGGAATGGCGTCAAAGTGGGCGATAGTTTCGCAGGTACCCAGTTCCTGCAACTCTTTCAGCAGGTTCAGCGGATTGGTTCCGGTTGTCATGATTTCAGGAATCGGCCTGAAACGGACACGATAGGTACGATTGTGACTATCTGTTTCAGAGGCTTTGACAAGTTCTGAAACAGGGGTTGTCTTGGCATGGACAACCGCAGGCAGCAGCTCCCTCAGCCCTTCAATAATATGCTGTCCACGCCCTGTGTCTGCCGGTGGTCCGCCAGCAGAGGCGGCCAGCATTACAGTAATCTGGTCACGGGCCTGCAGGGTCAGGTCCAGCAGAGCTCTCGTCACCTGCATCTTGCCGTTACGTACCTGATCAAAGACAGTCTCTACCTCATGCGTAAAAGAGGCGATATCGTCAAAACCAAACATCGCTCCAGAGCCTTTGATGGTATGCATGGCCCTGAATACACGATTGATTAGGTCGCTGTCCTGTGGATTTTCTTCCAGATCAAGAAGGGAAGTTTCCAGTTCAGCCAGCAGTTCTCCTGCCTCTTCACGATAGGTGGCTATATGTTGTTCTTGCGGTGATGACATGAGAACTCCAGGGTTCCTGGGTGAAGGGTGAAGTTGGGAGGGTGAAAGGGTTTTATTTCACTCTTCACCTTTCACTCTTCACCTTTCACTCTTCACACTTCGCTCTAACCAAGTACTTTCTTTACAACAGCAACAAGCTGATCAGGTTTGAACGGTTTGACAATCCAACCGGTCGCACCAGCGGCCTTGCCTTCCAACTTGCGTGATTCCTGGGATTCAGTGGTCAGCATAACTATCGGGATAAATTTGTTAAGAGAACTGGAACGTACCCCCTTGATAAGACCGATACCATCCAGGTTAGGCATATTAAGGTCAGTAATCAGCATATCCACCTTCTGACTGCCAAGTTTTGTCAGGGCATCCTTGCCATCTACAGCTTCAACAACATCATAACCATTCTGCTTCAGGGTAAAAGTGACCATCTGCCTCACACTGGCTGAATCATCGGCTGTCATTATAAGTTTAGCCATATCAGTTTATTCCTCCAGACCATATACATGGTAAATCATAATTATACTTGCAATTGATTTTACCTCCCAGGCCTGCAACAGCAACTGCTGCCTTTACATTCTGGCCCATACTTCCGGTAAAATTAAAATGTTTTTTTAAGTTAAGGTTAGTGTGACAGGCGGAACAGATTAGTTGTATCCCGATAATATCTAGTTCTTTCAACTCGGAAAGATCAATCTGGATGCTGTTTGACATGCCGGACTTTTCAACAAGCAGATTCTTTAAATCCTCAGCAGTATCAATGGCCAGTTTGCCACTAACAGATATTTTCAATATGCTGCCGTCGTCACTCAGTGCATGTTTAATTGTCAATTCAGACATAAAAACCTCAAAAACAGGGGGGTTAATATTTCTTATAAAAAACTTCCAAACCGTGTCAGGTTACGATTCAAGGCATCCGGTTCCGCTGCGCTTGAACCAGCCCACGCAACAAAATAATGTTACAACGGTGCCTCTTGCAAAAGTCCTGTTTTACCCTTCGACAAGCTCAGGGTGAACGGTCTTATGTCCCATAACCCACTGGTATTCCGTTCGTGGTGAGCTTGTCGAACCATGAACGGAATACTTTTGAAAGAGGCTCAACGTACTAGAACAGATCAACATTATCACCGTATTCTGAACCGCTACCACTTTTCTGCTGCTTTTTCAGTGAAATCTGTTCTCCGTGGCGTGCGGCAAGCATTTCATGGATCATTCTCTCGCTTTCCATTGTATAGCGCTGTTCCATATGTTTAAGATTGTTACGGAATTCACTGGAAGCCGGCACCTTTGCACGCGCATCGTTATATATCTGCTCAAGCGTAACAGCAGACTGTTCAGTCTGGTTACGGATATCCTCATGTATATGAACAAAATTGGTAGTTCCGTGTATATCTTCAGCCAGGGACTCCGCAGTGGCGGCCAGTCCTGAGAGCTGTTGCAGCAGGGTTTGATTGATACTGGAGAGCGAATTAATAATTTGAGCCGCTTCCATTTCCATCTGACCAACCAGATTTGACTCTACATTCTCTGCTATAAATTCCCTGTCGGCCATCACAGCGGTAATATCGTTAATGGATTTGAGAGTGGATGAGACAGCTTCAGTCTGGGTTACGGCATCAAGAGAAAGCCGCTTGATCGCCTCTGCAAGCACCCCCAGGGCAGCCCCTTGCTCTCCGGTATGCGCTGCCTTGATCTGTGCATTAAGTGCGATCAGGTCAATCTCTGAACCAACCGCTTCAATATCACAGACAAAACCACCTATCTGGCTGATGGTGCCTGTTACTTCATGCATGGCTGAGGCAAGTTCCTGATCTGCATCATCGCAGTTCTGCAGAATTTTGGTTACCCTGCGCATCTCATTTTCCATGCTTTCAAGCAGTGAATTTTCAGAATTACCGGCGTTACCCATCAGGGCCTGCTGAAGATCAGAACTTATCCGTGCCTGATTGGCGCCAATATTGAGGAGGCTGTCAAGTATAGTGTTTGTTGCCTGGCTCAACTGATCTGCGGCATGTTTTATCTGAGCGGCTTGAAGTTCGCAGACATCTCCGGTCTCTGCAATCAGACTATTGCATTCATCATCTCTAAGGCTGTGGGAGTTACCGATTCTGTGCTGCAATTTTTCAAGGGCTTCAATAACATGTTCAACCTGCTGGCGGGTAATGTCATGGAACTGCATGGATGAAACAACAGCGCCGATATCCGAGGCGATCTGTTCTGATGTAAATCCAACCTGCATACCGGTTTCAGTGCAGTTGTTATTAATGGACTCAAGGGTATTAAGGTTATTGCCAACAGTTGTGAGGATCCTGCGGGCATCGGCATGCTGATTGGCTTCGGTAGTGCGAACCATCTCCAGGTTACTGGTGATCAGATTTGAAAGAGACTGGCGCTGCGCCATGATTCCAGCGGATTTTTCACTTACAGCCTGAGACAGTTTTTCTACATCCATAGCGAGTGTCGTGAAGCCGGCTCCCAGTTCCCCAAGCCTTGCTGATTCTATCTTGGTAGATATGGAAAGCATCCGCAACGCCTTGTCCATTTTGCGGAATCCTTCCAGAGGGCGAACCACGTTATCCAGTTGCGTCATAATCTGCTCAAGTGTGCTGCAACTGTCGTTACTCTGGCTGTTAACCCTTGCCAGATATTCATCCATTGTTACAAAAAGTTTTCGTAACTGTTCTGTCAGAACCCTGCTTTCAGAACCTGACACCAGCTCCACCAGCTCTTTGGCTACCGACGAGATACGGGAAGAACGGATGGAAAAATCCTGCAGATTTGCACCGAGACGCAGGAACTGTTCTTCTGTATTGCCTGCCAGATGACGTAAGATATCTATTGTTGGCCCCAACAGATCATGCCAGCGTTGTATCTGTGAGTGGAGACTGTTAGCCATAAAACTTCTTCCTTTCCTTACAGACAGTGTATTAACTGGACCAGCCCCAGGGCACGCAGCTCTCTGATTAGTTTTTGTTTGCTGATCGGCTTGACCAGGTAGGCTGTTGCACCATCCTGATAAAAAGAGTCAAATACTGTCTTCGGGTCATCAAGTGCAGTGGTCATTATAATTTTGACCTCCAGACTAGGGGGCACTCCCATCTCTTTCTCAAGCTTGCGTATATGACGTAATGCCTCTCGTCCATCCATCTTGGGCATCATTATGTCCATACAGATCAGCTCATATGGGGCCTTTGCTTCGTGTGCAAGCTTGAAGGCTGTAAGAGCCTCTTCTCCATCAACGGCTATTTCTATATCACTATATGGACTAAGAAGTTCCCGCAGGATTCGCCGGGAAATAAAATCATCTTCAGTAATAAGACATTTCACGGTGCTACTCCTTTTGAAACCTGGAAATCAGATATACCTGAAAATACATAATCCCGTGACGAAACCTCTTTCTGGTGACATTCAAAGCAGTTTTTTACCGGATCAAGCCCGCTGGGTTTGCCTTTTGCCGTGTAACCGGCATATAACCAGCCGCCGGTGGCTGTCTGGCGCTTGTCCTTTTTCATCATTACAATCATGTTTTTGGGACCATCAGAACTGCTGACATCACCCTTGATGTTAAAATGCTCAACAATAATCCGGCTGCCTTCCGGAAACCTGTTGTCAGACTTGTAGCCTTTAAACGCCTTCTGGTCTGCATAGATATAATGTATACCGTAAAAAAGCGATTTTTTGTCAGTGACCACCTTACGGCTGCTCTTTTTCCATTTTTTATAATCCGGCAAAGGGGGAACGGAGGCAGCGGCAACAATAGAAGCTACAAGCAGAATAATAGTTATAATCAGTAATTTTATCTTGGTTATCAAATCTGGCCTCCCTCCCGCCATTTGTATAATATGAGCCTCTTTCAAAAGTCCAAAATTGTGTCATTCCGGCAGGCTTTAGGCCGGAATCCAGATTCTAACTGCTTGAAATACATGGATGCCGGATAAAACATTTCCGGCATGACAATCTTTTTGCAAGTGGCTCTACTGTATCAATCTTTATTTAAGAACTATAGCAGCATTTTATTATTTGTCACGTTGGCAAGATATTTTTATTGCAGTTGCCTACTATCACAATTTCACCTTTTATCCAAGTCCTGTTGCTCTGCATTGTCAATCGGAAGATAAACAGTAAAAACTGTACCTACCCCAGGGGTGCTGTCAACATTGATTACGCCTCGATGTTGCTCAACTATTCCGTAGACTACCGACAGGCCAAGACCGCTTCCCTTGCCAACATCCTTGGTGGTGAAAAACGGATCAAAGATTTTAGGCAAAAGCTCTTTGGAAATGCCGCAACCAGTGTCAATAACGGTAATACACATATAGGTGCCTGGTGTAACTGCAAGGAAACGGGCCTTTTCATCATCAATATTCTCGGTTGTCGTGGAAATGGTCAGTTGACCACCTTCAGGCATAGCGTCCCGCGCGTTAATGGCCAGGTTCATAAGCATCTGTTCGATCATGCCAAGATCAATAGCGACAGACTTGGAGTACTGATCACAGAGGAAGTTTAATTTAATCTTTTCACCAACGATATTTTTGATAAATTTTTCAAAATGCGAAACCAGTGTGCATAACTTGTCGTTCAGAGGTGTCATCTCCTGCTTGCGACTGAAGGTCAAAAGGCTTTGGGTAAGTCTTGTGGCACGATTTGCAGCATCAACAATCATCTGCAGGCTTTCATACTGGGGTTCTTCCGGTTTTGCCTGCATCAGCAGCATGGTGCTGTAGCCGGTTATTACAGTTAGTATATTGTTGAAATCATGGGCTACACCTCCGGCAAGCAGGCCAATGGCCTCAAGTTTCTGGGAATAGCGTTGCCTGTCTTCGGCCTTTTTGATCCTTAGCATAACCTTGATATGGGCCACAAGTTCGTGGGGTGATATAGGCTTTTCCAGAAAGGCATCGGCCCCCATTTCAAGGCCCTTGACCCTATCTTTTGAGACAACATTAGTGGCAGTAATCATTATTACCGGTATATTTGATGTTTCTGGATCATTTTTAAGACGCCGGATGGTTTCGTAGCCATCCATATCCGGCATCTGCAGATCCAGCAAAATGGTGTCCGGGTGCCATGAACGGGCAATTTCAAGACCCTCGATCCCTGATCTGACAGTCTTGAGCAAGGCGTCTGGCAGGTGATGAACTATTATACCCTTCATAAGCAGCAGGTTGACGCGTGAATCATCAATGGCAAGTATTTTCATACTTTTCCTTTTTTAAAAACCAGGTTGGCAGCACAAATCTTTGGTAGCGTGCGCAATGCGCACAAAAAGCTAACTCACTTACTTGGACAAGCTCAGGCTGAACGGAGTTTGTCCAACTTAATCTTGCTGAATGAACTTATTATACTGAGGCTCTTTCAAAAAGATTGTCATCCCCGAATGCCTCTATCGGGGATCCAGCCTTTTCAGTCAGTTAAAATCTGGATTCCGGCTTAAAGCCTGC
Organism: Trichlorobacter lovleyi; assembly: GCA_020721175.1. GTDB lineage: Bacteria > Desulfobacterota > Desulfuromonadia > Geobacterales > Pseudopelobacteraceae > Trichlorobacter > Trichlorobacter lovleyi_A. Next base: position 8,592 of record DYNH01000019.1, read on the forward strand.
CGGAATGACATAATTAGGGACTTTTGAAAGAGGCTCATACTGCAAACGGCATTAAATTGAGGTTTTCATTGGCGCTGTAGGTCAGGCTAGCAGTTTCATCGCGTAACCCGACCAACAATTAACTCAACTTTTAACCTTTTGCATGTATAACTTCAAAATCCAGGATGTTAATCGTTAGGGGATGACGTTCTTTTTGCAAAATTGTCATTTTATTCCACTGATTGTCGTCTTGAACGGAATCCGGCAGGTAAAGGTGCTGCCATGTCCAGGGCTGCTTTCAAGAGAAAGATATCCTCCATGCTTGTCGCAGAAGGTGCGCACAATCGCAAGGCCTATTCCTGCCCCCTCATTACTTCTTGTCATGTAATGCTCAACCTGTGTAAAAGGCTGGAATATCACCTTCTGTTTGGATTGTGGTATACCTTTGCCATTGTCAGTCACCTGCATAACAACGGTGACTTGCTGCCGGTTTTCTATGTTTGCATCTACCCTGATGCTGCAATTGACTTCACCTCCACGATCTGTAAATTTAAATGCATTATCAAGCAGACAGCAGCCGATGCTGAAGAGTGCATCCCAGGGACCACTGAGGTTAAGAGATGAAAGCACGCTGGATTCCGCATTGAACCTGATCCCTGCTTCCTCTGCCTTTTCACGGTAATATTCCGAAAGTGAGGCAATCAGTTGGGCAGGTGTATTTATGATCTCACCTGACGAGGCATTCCTGGATCTGGCCTCCACAAGTGTTAGCAGGCTATTTACCAGGTTAGTCATTTTTGTTGCTGATGTTCTTAGCAAGGGCAGATGGGACCTCAACAGTTCCGGTGTGTCCTCGATTTCCATCAACTGAAGCGCACCCATGATCCCGTTTAGCGGTGTACGTAACTCGTGGCTGATAAGGCACAGAAATTCTCGTTTAAGCTCATCTACCTCGGCTGTTTTACGCTGTGCCTCCCTGAGTTCTTCAAGTTGTATGCAGAGTTGACGGGTCTGTTTTTTAACCTGTTCTTCAAGGCGGATACGATAGTTCTCTTCCATTTTTTGTGCAGCAGTAAATGCCAGGGCCTTGGATATACACCAGTTTAACTGCCCAAAATCAATCGGTTTGAATAGCAGATCAAAGGCATGTTGTTTCAAGCCTTCAACCACCACTTCAAAATCTGTGTAGCCGGTCATCAGTACCACCGGAATTGATGGCAGTAACTGCCGGACGGCCACCATCAGGCTGATACCGTCCATTTCCGGCATCCTGACATCGGTAATCATAAGATCAAAAGGGTACTGATGTTGCTCTATGACACTGATGGCTGCCTGAGCACCATTGGCACAGACAACGTGGTAATCCTGTGTTGTCAGAAACGTAAACAGCATCTTAAGAATCATCGGCTCGTCATCAACCAGCAGTATATGCGACTTGGCAGCAGATATATCGGTAATCATGTATATGTGTCTCTTTCCTGAAAATTTATAAGCGAGTCACGTCAATTTGGGTGATGTCACCATTTAGTTGACACCATGGAAGGATACCCGCAATGGGTATCCCTACAAAAAACGAAAATTAATACAGTTCATAAATGAGCCTCTCACAAAAGTCTGAAAATTTGTCATTCCGGCAGGGTTCAGGCCGGAATCCAGGTTCTAACTGCTTAAAATGCATGGATGCCGGATAAAAAATTCCGGCATGACAATCTTTTTGAAAGAACCCCATCAAGCATAAAACGAATTTCAAACAGCTAATTGCCAAGAAAGCCCTAGCTTGCCTAACCCCTTGACCCTTAAAAGGACTGCCTCTAAATTTTGTCCACTATGTTGACCTGCATACGTGGTATGGTTTATAGAATACCGCAGATATCAAAGTTTGCAAGAATATGCTTGGACTGGATAATGACATGGCGCGTCCTACCTGGGATCAGTACTTTATAGAGATAACGCACCTGGTTGCAACCCGCTCAACCTGCCTCAGACGGCAGGTTGGCGCCCTTCTGGTCAAGGATCGCAATATATTGGCTACCGGATATAACGGCACACCATCCGGAATTCGCCATTGTGAGGAAACTGGCTGCCTTAGGGAACAGTTAAATGTTCCTTCAGGTGAAAGGCATGAATTGTGTCGCGGTCTTCATGCCGAGCAGAACGCAATTATTCAGGCGGCACGACATGGTGTAAATATTGATGGCTCAACACTGTACTGCACTACAATGCCCTGTATAATCTGCACCAAAATGCTGATTAACGCTGGAATAAAGCGGATAGTCTATGATGAAGGATATGCCGATGAACTGGCTGTAGAGATGGTTACCGAAAGCGGCATGGAAATTTGCCAGTTTGTGAGTAACAGAGAGAAGAAGGTATGAATTATGAAATGTCCGTTTTGTAATCATCCTGACAGCAAGGTGGTTGATTCACGTCCAGACAAAGGTGGAGCTGTTATCAGACGTCGTCGCGAGTGCGAGGGTTGTTTAAAACGCTTCACCTCATATGAGCGAGTTGAAGAGATGTTGCCGCTGGTATGTAAAAAAGATGGAAGAAGGGAACATTTTGACAGGTTAAAGGTTGTCTCCGGCATAAAAAAGGCCTGTGAAAAAAGACCGGTATCAGTCGAGGATATCGAGCGGATGGCGGATCGTCTGGAAACAAGACTTCAGGAAAGCAGTGAACGTGAGGTATCTTCCGCCCTGATTGGAGAATGGATTATGAATGAGCTGCATGCGGTTGATCAGGTAGCTTACGTCCGTTTTGCCTCTGTTTATCGTTCTTTTAAGGATATAAACGAATTTATGGCAGAGCTGCAGGAGTTGTTAAAGAAATAATAACAAGCGGGGCAGGTTCCGGACGACCTGTCCGAAACCCCTTGACAAGAACGAGATGCCTGCTTATCATCAAACTTGAAAGTAAAGGGGAGTAGCTACCGACCGGAATTATGGTCGGCCCATTGTTCGTCAAGACAGCCGGTTCGGCTCGGACATGGGACGAGAAATCGCATGCAAGACCTTTACCCTGGTACGAACGTTAATTCTTTCGCCGTGGGTAAAGGTCTTTTTTATTTTACCCCGGCAGAATAAAAGCTAAGAAGTAAGAAGAAGGAGGAAAAAATTATGATGAATCAGTTTAAAACAACCCTGCTTTTATCCCTGCTGACAGTGCTGCTGGTGGGTATGGGTGGAGCAATCGGAGGCGGTGGTGGCATGATGATCGCCTTTTTTATGGCATTGGTTATGAATTTCGGCACCTACTGGTTTTCCGACAAGATCGTACTCAGGATGTACAACGCACAAGAGATTGAACGCAGCGACAATCCGGCATTCTATAACATGGTTGAGCGCCTGGCCAATCGGGCCGGACTGCCAATGCCCAGGGTTTATATAATACCGGACCAGTCACCAAACGCCTTTGCAACCGGACGCAACCCCAGCCATGCCGCTGTAGCCGCTACTGAGGGGATTCTGAGAATTCTTACACCAGAGGAGCTGGAGGGGGTTATGGCCCATGAACTGGGACATGTCAAGAATCGTGACATCCTGATCTCAACCATTGCCGCTACCTTTGCAGGTGCAATTTCCATGATTGGCAGTATGCTCCAGTGGGGTGCAATGCTGGGTGCAGGTCGTGATGACGAAGAGGGGGGAGGACTTGGCGGCCTTGTTGGTTCACTGGCAATGGCTATTCTGGCGCCGATTATGGCCATGCTGATTCAGATGGCTGTATCCCGCTCCCGTGAATATCTGGCTGACGCAACCGGCGCCGAGATATGTGGCAAGCCGCGCGCCCTTGCAAGTGCCCTGGGCAGGTTACAGAACGCCTCTCATCAGATACCGATGGATGATGCACGCCCGGCAACCGCCCATATGTTCATAGTCAACCCGCTTACCGGCGGTGGCATGATGAACCTTTTTTCAACCCATCCGCCGATGGAAGAGCGGATCGCCCGCCTTCAGGCCATGTCTGTCCGCTGATGCTGGCCTGGACCCTGCGCAAGGCACGCCAGCTTGCAATAGGTGTGATTGGCATCACCGTGGCGCTAATCGGAATTGTGATGATTTTTACACCAGGCCCGGCATTGCTGGTAATACCGCTGGGCCTGGGGATACTGGCGACCGAATTTGTCTGGGCACGCAAGCTTTTAAATCACGTTAAAGACAGAATTTCAAAAATGAACTTAAAAACCGAAACGAAAAATGCGGAGGAGCAAAAATGAAAAAAATTATACTATTTATTACAGGCACACTATTGATTGGTCTGCTTTCCGGATGTGGATACAACACCATGCAGGCAAATGAAGAGGCTGTGATTGCCGCATGGGGTGATGTGGAATCTGCTTATCAACGCCGCAACGACCTGATCCCTAATCTGGTAGAGGTGGTCAAGGGTTATGCCAAACATGAAGCCGACACACTAAAGGCAGTTACCGAGGCTCGCGCCAGTGTGGGTGGTATGAAGGTAGGTAAAGATATTATCAACGATCCTGCTGCAATTGCCAGATTTCAACAGATGCAGGGTCAGATGTCCAGCGCACTCTCCCGTTTGATGGTGGTGGCAGAGAACTACCCTGACCTGAAGGCCAATCAAAATTTCCTGGATCTTCAGAAGCAGTTGGAAGGTACAGAAAACAGGATTAATGTTGCAAGAGAGCTTTACAACAAGCAGGTGCAGGTATTTAACACCAGCATCCGTACATTCCCCAACAGCTTGACCAACTCCCTGATGCTGCACTTGAAGCGTAAAGAACCCTTTAAGGCAGAAGAAGGTGCCAAGACTGCCCCAAAAGTTAAATTTTAAGTGGATATATCCACCTTTTTCAGCGTCTTTGGGCTGATTTTTCTGGCAGAGCTGGGCGACAAGACCCAGCTCACCGCCATGACGCTTGCATTACGCTATCCCTGGAAGCGGATTTTTATCGGCATAGCCACTGCATTTCTGGTACTAAATCTGGCAGCAGTGCTTGTAGGACGGGCACTTTTCATGCTTTTGCCGCTGTTCTGGATCACCCTTGTTGCAGCGCTGCTTTTTCTATACTTTGGTTTCAGCACACTACGCCACGCCTGTTCCAGCGAAGAGGATCAAGAGACGGCCCCAACTGCTGCCGATGCAGTAAGAACCGCCTTTGTGATGATCTTTATGGCAGAACTTGGTGATAAGACACAGATTGTTACGGCCAGCCAGGCTGCACTCCACTCCAGAAGCCTTGCCGGAATGGCAGGAGTACTGGTTGCATCAACTCTGGCCCTCTGGTCAGTCTCCCTGATAGGTATCTTTGCTGGCAAACAACTGGTTAAAGTCATCCCGCTCTGCTGGATTCATCGTACAGCCGGACTGATGTTTCTGGTCTTCGGCCTGGTTATGGTCTGGCGTCTATTCTCTCTCTAAAAAGGAAAATCATCATGTCACCTGTCAATATAATGTGGATCGTGTTTGGAGTTCTGATTTCAGTCATGCTTGTGATCGATCTGTCGCTAAACCGCAAGAGCCAAAAGATTTCTTTAAAAAAGGCCGCCACCTGGACCGTTGTCTGGATGTTACTTGCACTGCTTTTTGATCTTGCTATTTATCAGATGATGGGGCCTCAGAAGGCACTTGAATTTCTGACCGGTTATCTGATTGAACAGTCTCTGTCAGTGGACAATCTCTTTGTTTTCATAATGATTTTCACTGTATTTGGTGTAAAGGGTGAACTTCAGGCGCGCGTTCTCAAGTGGGGTATCATCGGCGCTGTTGTGCTGCGTCTCTCTTTTATTATGGCAGGTAGCGCACTTTTAAGGGAGTTCCAGTGGCTGTTCTATATTTTCGGTGCGCTGTTGATTTACACAGCATGGAAAATGGCCTTTGGAGGAGATGAGGAGATTGAACCGGACAAAAATCCGCTGGTCAGACTGGCCAGAAGATTCCTGCCGATGACCAAACGTATACGTGGTGACTGGTTTTTTACCCGCCGCCTGGGCATCTGGATGGCAAGCCCGCTTTTTATGGTATTACTGGTTGTTGAAAGTAGTGACCTCGTATTTGCACTGGATTCGATACCGGCAATCTTTGCCATTACCCTTGATCCATTTATTATATTCAGTTCCAACCTGTTTGCCATTATGGGGCTGCGGTCACTGTTTTTCCTGTTATCCAATATAATGGGGATGTTCGCCTATCTCAAGTTTGGCATATCATTTATACTGGCCTTTGTTGGTTTAAAGATGATTCTGATGATGCTGGGCATACATGTTCCGATAGGGCTTTCACTGGCTGTTATTGCAGTAACCCTGACTGTATCAGTGCTGGCATCAGTCATGCTGCGCAAGCCAGAAAACGGTGAAGCCCTTGAAACTGCCTGATTTGCTTTGAAGTAGAGCCGGCATCCTGCCGGCTTTAAAGTCGAGCCTCTTTCAAAAGTCCCGAATTGTGTCATTCCGGCAGGCTTTAGGCCGGAATCCAGATTCTAACTGCTTGAAATGCTTGGATGCCGGATAAAACATTTCCGGCATGACAATCTTTTTGCAAGAGCCTCAGTCTTTAAAGTCATTCATTTTTACCGAAGGAACTTTGCCTCAAACTCATCTGCTGAAACTGGCCTGCTAAACATGAAGCCCTGCAACTCCTGACAACCGCGACTGGTCAGATATGCTGCCTGCTCCTCCACCTCCACCCCTTCGGCAACAACTCCAATTCCCATGGACTGAGCCAGGGTAAGTACAGAATCGGTAATCGCTGCCGAGTGCCTGTCTGCAGGCAGATGCCGTATAAAGGATCGATCTATTTTCAATTCATGAATCGGCATTTTTAAAAGATAGGAAAGGCTTGAATATCCGGTTCCAAAGTCATCAATAGAAAGACGTATCCCCTGTTCAGCCAGTTGCATCAAAATCTCGTCAACCTGCTCTATCTCCTGCAGAAACATACTTTCAGTCAGCTCAAGACAGAGACAGGAAGGCTCCATACCGGTATCAGCCAATATACCGGCCACGGTCTTGGGCAGATTTCCTGCCTGAAACTGAACCGCAGACAGATTGACTGAAAGCATTACCGGCGCCATGCCACGTTCTCTCCATCTGCAATACTGACGACAGGCAGTGGAGAGCACCCAGCTCCCTACATCAATAATCAGGCCGGTCTCCTCAAGGACAGGAACAAACATATCCGGCCCCACTGCCGTTATCTGGTTTTTTCGGGTCCAACGCAAGAGTACCTCCATACCAGATATATCCCTGCTTAAGGCGTCAACCTTGGCCTGATAATGAAGATGAAACTCCTCGCGCTGCATTGCATGTTGAAGCTGCGCCTCAAGCAACAAACGCTGGTTGGCCTGACTGCCCAGCTCGGACTGGTAGAGACAATAACGGTTTTTACCCATCTTCTTGGCCTTGCCGAGGGCGATATTTGCGTTCTGCAACAAGCGTTCTACAGATTCACCATCCTGCGGATAATCGGCGACCCCCATCCCTGCTGTCAGCAGAAAACGGTCTCCCAAAAGCTCTACAGGTACCTCAAGAATAGCCTGCAGGGTTTTAATCAATGTATAGACATCAGTGTCAGAAGTTGAAAGAAAAACAAATTGATCCCCTCCAATCCTGCTTGCCATCAGATTTTCATTCATTATTGCCTTGAAACGCCCGGAAATATCTTTAAGCAACATATCGCCATACTCAAGCCCAAGTGATTTGTTTACCAGCTTAAGGTTATCCAAATCCAGCAACAGCAGACGTATAACTCCCGAAAAATCAGTCTTTGTGACGGTCTGATAGAAAAAATTCTGTAATTGCTGCCGCTGGGGAAGTCCGGTCAGGGGGTCATGCTGTTTCAGACGGTAAAGCTGTTCTGCAAGCTCAACGCTATGCAGTGCCATTTCAAACTGACGGTTCTTGTCCTCTTTCATTTCCTTTGCCCTATTAAGGGACTGTTCAATCATCGTGTCAAGCTGGCCCAGGTCGTGTATCGGTTTGGTTATATAATCCCAGGCCCCCTGTCTCATCGCCTCTATGGCGTAATTTATGGAACCGTTACCTGAAACAACTAGCACAGGCACCTCATTATTACGCTCCTTTATTGCCTTTAAAACAGCTATGCCATCCATACCTGGCATCATCAGGTCAGTAAGCACCAAATCCGGGGTATGCTGTTCAAACAGCTCAATCCCTTTCCAGCCGTTATCCGTCTGATTTACCAGATAGCCGTTATCCTCCAGGTAAACTGCTATGCTCCTACGTATCAGTGGCTCATCATCTATCAAAAGTATTGTTCGTTGCAGTTCTGAACTCATAATTGGATTTCCTTTGAGATGGGTAGCCAGACTGTGAAGCAGGTTCCAGTGCCCAGGGTAGATGAGACCTCCAGACGTCCTTTGTGGTGGTCTGAAACAATTGCATAACTGATAGCAAGTCCAAGCCCTGTCCCCATGCCGACATCCTTGGTTGTAAAAAACGGCTCGAATATCCTGCTCTGAAGCTCTTCAGGTATACCCGGACCATTATCACGTATTTTCAATGTAATCCAATCGTTGTTACGGGTTGTTATAATCGAGATGCGACGATCTTCAATAAATCCGTACAATGATTGGGCAGCATTCTTAATCAGATTGATAAGCACCTGTTCTATCTCTGTTACAATTACCCAGACAGGTGGAAGATTCTTTTCAGTTTCAATTGTTACCGATATCCCTTTGAAATCATAATGATTTCTTAAATCATAGTCACTGCCTGCCAGATCCAGAGAGTGGTTTATAATATATTCTATATCAGAAACCAATTGAATCTTTATATCCTGACGACTGAACTGAAGCATATTATTTACAATTGTGGAGATTCGACGCACCCCTTCATCAATATGTTCTATAAAATCAGGTATTTCACGTAACTGAAGATAACTGTTGATGCCTTCAATATCAACTTTCAACTGTTCCGCCACAGCACGATTGGCAGGAAGTGACGGAGAAAGCCGCCGTTTGAGATTCTGTAACTCCTGGGCTATTATTCCGGCTGGATTATTTATTTCGTGGGCCATGCCGGCAGCCATTCCGCCTATCATAAGCATCTTTTCATTCTGCAACATCAGAGACTGCTCACGCTCTTTAGCCTTACGCAACGCAAGCTCTGCCTCTTTCAGTTCTGTAATATCCTGTATTACCGTCAGATTGCTTGGTATACCGGCAAGAGTTACCAGCCTGCAAGAAAGCAAACCTGTCCTTTTTGAACCATCATGCCTGTTAATAATTATTTCCTTAAGATCAACCCTGCCACTCTTCTCAAGCTCCTGTTTAATCGACCGGTGCTGTTCCTTATCTATAAACATTCCTATTTCAGGGGGGCGCTTGCCTATAACATCGGCCTTTTCTACATTGTTAAATTCGCAGTAGAAACGATTTACGTTTATATATTCAGCACTGTTCGGCTCCTTGATAGTTACAATAAAGGGAAGTTCATCAAACAGCATCTTGAAACGACGTTCACTCTCCATAACCTGCTGCAGCATCTTGTAACGCTCGGTAATGTCTATGTTAAGTCCCAAACATGCGGTAACCGTATCCTGCTCGATGATCGGGGCGATTATTTTTCTGTAGATTTTAGGGCCTTCCCTCTCTTCAATATCAATAGTTTCTCCCCTGATCGCCTCTTCAAGATTTATCTGCCAGGCATTTTTCACCATCTGGTCCAGCCTGCAATCAGCGATTGTAGTACCCAGGTCTTCTCCATAATGTTCTTCATGCAGATGGTTTTGCATTACAAGGCGCCCTTTACAATCACGCACCCACAGCTCAAACGGGATGCTGTTAAAAAACGTATTCATAAAGGCGTTGCGTGAGTTGAGCTCCTGTTCAAAATAATGCCTTTCGGTTCTGTCCCTCCCTTGAGCAATCAGATATAGCACCCTGCCTTGTTCGTCTAAAAGCGGAATCAGACTGAAATGAATGGCCCTGAGCTCACCAGCCGCATTTATGTGGGTGGTATCCATTGAAAGAACCTCTCCTGAAGAGGATTTTTCTATCAGGGTAAAAAGTTTGTCTCTACATTTATCACTATGTCCCCACCACGGAGTTTCCCAAAATTTTTTACCAACCACATCCCCTTCCTTAACACCTGCAAACTCAAGAGCTTTTCTGTTTACATGAAGCAAAATCCCGTCGGGTGACAATACTCCCTGCATATGTAAAACATTGTCAAAAACCCCTCGATAGAGCCTGTACTGGGCATCTATTTCGGCTGTCTTTGCATGTACAACCCGTTTCAGATTCCAGGAATTCAAGATTGATAACAGCAATAACAGCAGGGTAACTGGTAAAACCAGCTTTACCCACAGGGGAATAACAAATCGCTTTACCGGATGCAGATGTTTCTGAATAGAGCTGTGATAGACAGACTGCTTGTCTGCTTTAAGTTTTTCAATGGTCTTGTCAAGGGCAGCTATCAACTCTGGGTTTGTGGCAGGAGAAATTGCAATATGGACATGGATCGGGTTGAAGATTATGGGCGTGGGCTCTATCTGATATAGTGATGCACGCTGCATGGCAAAAAAACGGCCAACAACCGCTGCATCTGCCTTTCCTTCTTCAATGGCCTTGAAACTGGCATCAAAATTGGGATAGGGTACAAAATCAGCTTTAACACCAAAAAGCCTTAACTGCTCCTTGAGACGCAAAAAGTGAATATCATTAGGGACTCCGGCTATTTTACGCCCCTGTAGTTCAAGAAAGGAGTTGATCCCGCAACTGGGACAGGCATATACCACCCCCCAATTGGTAACAATATCACTTTTTGTGAAATTGTACCGTTTAGCCCTTTCAGGCGACCATGCCAGAGGAGCCATGAAATCTGCCCGGTGTTCTTCAATCATCGCCAGACATTCTACCTGGGCGCATGAAATGTACTCTACCTTCCAGTTATTCTGAAGTGCAACCTCGTTCATCAGATCAACAAACAGCCCATCTGGTCTGCCATTTTCTGCAAAACCGGCTAAGGGGGGGTTCTGTTCAAGGGCCATCCTTAC
>DYNH01000170.1 GCA_020721175.1 Trichlorobacter lovleyi
ATTGTTTGATATAATACGAAGAATCCCGCTTTTTCCCAGTTTTACTGAGGTATAGCGTGAGAGCGGATTTTTTTCGTAAAGGTTGAATCCTCCGGTCATAACCGCAATAACCCGTCCGTTTTTGTCTGTAACCGGAGCAGTCAGGATGATGTTGGCCTGGTCCTTGCTGTAACCATGATCAGTAGGATCGCTGATGAACGGCCTGGCATGTTTGACTGTCTCTTTAAAGTAGTTTTTATCGGCTATTGTCTCGACAGTACTGTGGTGATGGTGCTGGGTTGTACCGATCAGATGTCCGTCTGATCCGTAAATATGCAGGTGGTTTTTAAAAAAACGGCGCAGCCCGGTACGGGTTTCCAGAAAGGCCTGGGCAGCATGGGGATTGGATAAGGCGGTTGCAGGTAATGCTTTGGCATTGATTACCAGGGCCTCCTGGATGTTTTCCAGGGCAGAATCAACATCTTCTGCAAGATAGCGAACAATATCAGACTGCTGTGCAGTCATGTTGCGCTCGTATTCCTGCTCGAAAAAGGCCAGAGAGACAACACCGGTGATAAACATCATCACCAGTATCAGTCCGGTAATTGAAAGGGTCATTCTGGCTCTTAGTGAGAGGTGACTGAAGATCATAATCTTTTTATATACCACCCATACAGAGGTATTTTACCTCAATAAATTCTTCTATTCCGTACTTGGAGCCTTCCCGTCCTATGCCCGACTCCTTTACGCCTCCAAAAGGGGCAACTTCCGTAGAAACCAGCCCGGTGTTTATACCAACCATGCCGTATTCCAGCGCCTCGGCTACCCGCCATACACGGCCGATGTCTCTTGTGTAAAAATAGGATGCCAGACCGAATTCGGTGTCATTGGCCATTTTAATCGCCTCTTCGTCAGTTTCAAATTTAAAGAGCGGGGCTACCGGTCCAAAGGTCTCTTCCCGGGCAACCATCATCTGTGGGGTTACATCACAGATAATAGTTGGCTGAAAGAATGTGCCCCCCAGTGCGTGGCGTTTTCCGCCAAGCGCAATCCTAGCCCCCTTGGTGACAGCATCGCTGATATGCTCTTCAACCTTTTTTACCGAAGCCTCATCAATCAGTGGACCCTGTTGTACATTTTCCTCCATTCCATCACCCACCTGCATCTTTGATACTGCTGCTGCAAGTTTTTCTGCAAAGGCATCATAGATGCCACTCTGTATCAGCAGACGGTTTGTGCAGACGCAGGTCTGGCCGGTATTGCGGTACTTTGATGCGATTGCTCCCTCTACAGCAGCATCAAGGTCTGCATCGTTAAATACAATAAACGGCGCGTTTCCTCCCAGTTCCATGGAGACCTTTTTCATGGTTTGGCTGCATTGGGCCGTCAACTGTTTGCCAACTTCGGTAGAGCCGGTAAAGGTAAGTTTTCTTACAATCGGGTTTGATGTCATTTCTGTACCGATTTCGCTCGAAGAGCCTGTAATTATGCTGAACACACCTTTGGGGATACCGGCCCGTTCGCCAAGTTCAGCCAGGGCCAGGGCCGAGTACGGTGTGGCTGTTGCCGGTTTTACCACCATTGTGCAACCGGCAGCCAGGGCTGGCCCTGCCTTGCGTGTAATCATTGCAGACGGGAAGTTCCATGGGGTAATGGCGGCGCATACGCCGATCGGCTCTTTGATGACAACAATTCTTTTGTCGCGGGCATATGATGGGATGGTGTCGCCATAAACCCTCTTGCCCTCTTCAGCGAACCACTCGATAAAGGAAGCTGCATATATAATCTCGCCGCGTGATTCAGCCAGTGGCTTGCCCTGTTCAGTTGTCATGATCACAGCCAGGTCTTCCTGATGTTCAATCATCAGTTCAAACCAGCGTCTCAGGATGGCAGACCGTTCTTTGGCTGTTCTGGCACGCCATGCAGGCAAGGCTGCATCAGCGGCCTCAATGGCTCGTCTTGTTTCAACAGTACCCATTTTGGGGATTGTACCGATTATGTTACCATTAGAAGGGTTGTAAACATTAATCGTTAAACTGTTATCCGCTGCAAGCCAACGGCCATCCAGGTAACAATGTTGTTTAAACAGAGACATCTCCTTCAATTTCATAATGATTTCCTCCTTTGATTGTTTTGGTCTTTTAAATAGTATACAGCAATTTCTGTTTTACTGTTTTTTATATGCATAATGCAAATATCTTTCTCAATCAGAGTAATCTTCCTTCTTCAGCCCATATTTCTTGATTTTGCGATACAGTGTGGCAACATTCATACCAGCATCCCTGGCAGCGCTGTCAACAGAGCCGGCGTGGGTTTTAAGCAGGTCCAGCAGCAGTTCCCTTTCAAAACGTTCCAATGCCTCGGTGTAGGGGAGGTCATCAGAAAGTACCGGGCCTGCCTGGACAGTTGAAGGCACAATCCTGCCTTCAGGCAGGTCAATTACCTGTCCCAGGGTGTCCAGGCTGATGTAGTCACTGCCTTCCATGGCCATACATGCCTCTATTACATTCCGCAGTTGACGGATGTTTCCAGGCCATTCAAAGGCACACAGAATCTGCATCGCATTTTTTTCAAACGCCTTGACAGCAGTGCCAAACTTCTGGTTCTGGAGATGAATAAAATGAGCGGCCAGCAGTGGTATGTCATCAATTCTGGCTCTTAAAGGTGGCAGGTGCAGATTAACCACATTAAGCCGATAGTAAAGGTCTTCCCTGAATACGCCGGTTCTGACCCCTTCTTTAAGGTCTGCGTTGGTGGCAGAGATGATACGGACATCTACTCTGGTTGGTGTGGTGTCACCTACCCGACGAAACTCCTTTTCCTGCAGGAAGCGCAGCATGGTTTTCTGGACGTTCATAGGCAGATTGCCTACTTCATCAAGAAACAGGGTTCCACCGTCAGCCGCTTCCAGAAGTCCCTGACGGTTCTCCATGGCGCCTGTGAAGGCCCCTTTGCGATAGCCAAACAGCTCACTTTCAAGGATACTTTCAGGAAGTCCCCCGCAGTTTATGGCAATAAATTTTTTGTCTTTCCGATTTGAGTGAACATGCACTGCCTGTGCTATTAATTCTTTGCCGGTTCCTGATTCGCCAGTAATCAGGATGGATGTGTCCCGGGCAGCAACCTTTGCCACTTTATCCAGTACGTTACGCAGAGCGCCGGAAGAACCGATGATGTTGTCAAATTGAAGCTTTTCTTCTAACTCTCTCCTCAGTTCCCGGTTTTCTTCCGATAATTTTGCCTGCTGAAGTGCATTTTTTACCCTGAAAACCAGCTCTTCAGGTTCAAAAGGCTTTGTAAGCATATCATATGCACCTTTACGCAGGGCCTGGATAGACATCTCCACGGTTGCGTAGGCGGTAATGATGATTACAGGCAAGTCCCTGCATTTTTCTTTTACTCTTTGCAGCACTTCCAGTCCTGTCATTCCGGGCATCTTTATATCTGTAATCACAAGATTCCAGGCTTCAGGTGAAAAGTCTTCCATTGCCTTGACTGGATTTGTTTCGGTTCTGACCAGATAACCGCTGTCAAGCAGCACCTGTTCCATCATTCGGCAGAGCCCTTCTTCATTATCAATCAGAAAAATTCTCTGTTTTTCTTTCATATATATGCCTCATAATCAATCGGCAGCGCCACTGTTACGGTTGTACCCTTGCCCAGTTCGCTGGTCATTGATATCGTGCCATGGTGCATCTCAACGATCTGGCGTGTTATGGCCAGTCCCAGACCGGTTCCGCGGGCTTTGGTTGTGTAGAAAGGCTCAAATATCTTTTCCTGGCTCTCTTTAGGAATACCGCAGCCAGTATCGCTGAAGTTGATGATTACGTTGTGATCGGGACCAGGTTCGGTCGTTACCTTCAGTGAACCTCCGTCGGGCATTGCTCCGCCTGCATTCAGAATCAGATTTATAGCCACCTGACGTAACTGATCTCCATCCAGCATGATCTTGGGCAGTGCCGGATCGAATAATGAAAGGATTTTTACACCACGCATATCCGTATGATTGGCGGCAAATTCTACAATTTCGCCAAGCAGTTCATTCAGATCGGTAAGTTCAAGCGTCGGACGGGGGGTTCTTGCATATGACAACAGATCCTGAACGATCTTCTTGCACCGTTTGCTCTCTCTTTTTATCTCACTGATATATTTGTAATTGGGGTCATCATTAGGCAGTTTTCCCTCAAGATAGGCGGCATATCCCAGAATCACACCAAGCGGATTGTTAATTTCATGGGCAACGCCTGATGACAGAACGCCCAGGGAGGCCATCTTGCACTGCTGGGCGAGACTGTTTTCCATTTCCTGATTACGTTGGATGATATCTGTCATACGGTTAAAGGCTATTGCCATTTCAGCAAGTTCGTCGCTGCCTGACACTTCCATTCTGGCCTGCATATCACCCTTGCGGATGGTTCTGATTGTTTCAATCATCTGGGTAATAGGATTAATAGCCACTGCTGAAACATAAAATACCAGCAGGGTAGCAAGTAATCCCACAATACCGATCAGAATTAACGTGCTGATGAATATATGGTGCTTGATGGAATTGGCTTCTTTGTAAAATTCATCCTCATATGAACCAACCGCTACAATCCAGTCCCATTCTTTAAAATAGTCATACCTGACGATTTTCATCCTTGCATTGTTGTCGCCTACATTTTTCCAGGGGTAGCGGATCCAGCCGTTTTTATTCTCGGTCATCTCCTTGATAAACGGTTTTCCATCTGAATCCCTGGCATCAATGATGTTGCGTCCCTCTCCCTCGGGATGGATTGTCAGGGTTCCGCTGCGGTTGATACAGTATATATATCCGGTTTTCCCTACCTGTTTGTTCTTTATCTTCTCTTTAAGTACATTAAAAGATTCGGAAGCCAGTTCTGATTCAAGGCTGCCGGAACTGTCCTTACGGAAATTATGAAACTGGCTGTCAAATGATCTCAGCAGATCAATTGTAAATTCTGACATATGTTGCAGGTCGTCCTTGCTGGTCTGGGTAATCCCCAGATAGGCCTTTTGATTGGCAATAAATCCGGTTATAAGCGCCACAACAATAATCGGCGTTATTACCAGAGGCAGTACCAGTAAAAGCAGCTTGCTACGCAGTTTCATCCTAAGCAGTAATGTTCTGATCATGGCTTCCGTTTCATAATAGATTACTTGGGTTTAACAAGATTT
>DYNH01000020.1:0-16161 GCA_020721175.1 Trichlorobacter lovleyi
TTTAGGCCGGAATCCAGATTCTAACTGCTTGAAATGCATGGATGCCGGATAAAACATTTCCGGCATGACAATCTTTTTGAAAGAGCCTCTACTGACTGTTATTTATTGTGTTTAACAGCATCTTCTGTAGCCCCTGGCAGTTCTTTCCGGTTTCCCAGTATCACCTCTCCGCTGTCAGTAAAGAGTCTTACCGGCAGTTCAAATATCCGTCTGAAGATATCCAGAGTGCCTATTGCCATGGTTTTGACCGGAATAGCGGTAACTTCGGGATTTTCCCAACTTCCCTTTGCCTCAAAGTAGGTTGTAATCATACTGCCGTCACCGCCACTTAAAATCCATCCAACAACCGGGATTACGCTGATTATCCTGTCAAATGTTTGCAAGGGTTGTATTCCGATCAACATATTCAGGGTCTCATGTGCAACATCAAATGACCCAACAGTTGTCAGGTGCATCACATTACTGTCTAAAAAGAGGTCCCGGGTGGTAAAGACGCCATCCTTAACAGACAGGGTCGCCTTGATCTCGTTAAACGGCATACCATCCTTAGCCATGTCCGGCAGACTGAAACTTAAAAGTTGTGAAACGTTCAGGATTGATATCACCTTTGACAGCACATTGAAACGACGTAATGTGCCCCGATCTACCTTCAGGCTGATGTTGCCGGAAACGGTCTTTCTGATCTCCGGCAGTCCGTTTCCGGTTGCAGTCAATTTTCCTTGTATATCGGTTCTGCCCTTTATTTCACGTTTGATTCCCAGCACTTTCAGAACCTCGCCTGCCAGGGCCTGTTCCAGTTTAAAGGATGTACTCCATTCAGGCGGCTGCCTGTCTGCAAGTGCAAGACTGCCCTGCATTGAAAGATTACCTCCCAGGGTAGGGGAGTCAAGCCTCTTTAGTTTAATCATTTTTTCATTACCTGCAATTGATGCGGTCATTTTATTAAATTTGGCATCAAGGCAGGTTCCAGCCCCGGCAGTCAAATCTATTTTCAGGTTAAAAGGGGTCACTTTATGCGTGGGGTCATGTTCAGGAGTGCCGATTGAAGCAAGGATCGGAACCATCTCATCCAGATCAAGATAGCTTGATGCAACCCTCAGGTTAATATCATATCTATCTTCAATACGAACACTGCCTGATGCACTTAGCACTGTTCTGGGCAGTTTGCCGGAAAGGTTGCGGATGGACAGCAGCCTGTCATGTAACCCTAACTGTGCGCTGCACTGTGTTGCCTTGATTTCTGCTTCCTTGCCATATATCCCAAAATCTCCAAGTCGCACTAAAGGTGAGCTGACAAAAAGTTCTGCGTCCGGATTTTCAAGGTTGGACAGCCGCCCCTTGATATTAAGCGGAGTACCACCGTAGCGGATTGACATGTCAGAGGTTGTGAATATGTTGTCCTTAAAACTGAATCTTGTATTTACATCACTGATATGGGCCAGTCTTGAGTCCGGTCTGAGGGAAAAGCCGGCAAGTGCAACATTGCCGGAAAATTTCATGCTATCCAGGCTGCGCGGATCTCCATGTCCCAGAACATGGGCATGAACACCTCCCTGTAACTGGTACTTTCGCCAGCCTGTAAGTATCGGTAGGGTTTGATTCAGGTAAAACCGGTTGGACTCAAGATCAAACTCAAGATATGGGATATTGCTACTGTAACGCAGAAGCCCTTTTCCTGACAGTCTGAAAGGCGGCAACTGATATGAGACAGATGTGAACCGTGTTCCATCGCTGCCCAGCACGGCGCTAAAAGTAAGATTATTGGGGATTCCAGCCGGTTTACTGATAAGTTCCGGATAGTTGTAGGCAGAATTTTCCAGTTGCCATTCTCCTGCAAGCCGGTATGCCGATGTAGGGCCTTCGCCCTGAATCCTCATGGTAGTGCCATTACCGTGGAATCGCAATAGTCCGGCTCCGGCATGTTCTGCAAGCCATGCCACTTCTGCGGGTTGAGGTGCAATGTTCATTATAAACGGGTAGTGCGAGGCCACCCCCTCGGTGGCATACTCTTTAATACTTCCGTCAAGGGTAAACGGGGCGTTGCCAAATGAGCCGCTCATACCGATAAGGTTAAAGTTACGCCCCTTCATCTCGAGAGTTCCCTGTATCTTCCTGAAGGTGGGGGTCTTTTCACCATACTGGATACTGGCCTGATCAGCAGTGCCGATAATATAGAGTGTATTGGCGTTATTACCTATACAGAAACGTGATAACTGAGAAAATTTGGCGTTAAGTGTGCCGGTGGTCAGTTTGAATATACCTCCCCTGATCCTTTTTTCAATAAATTCCGCTGCATCATCGTCAATAATGCCAAAAGGGATGTAGCTCTTGACATTATTGTAATCAAACGGTTCCGTTGTAGCCTTAACGCTGATCGAAGGGTCTTTGCCGTTCAGATCATTCAGGGTCAGGTCTCCGCTAATTGAAAAACCGTTAAGGCCAAGTTTGATCTGCTGCATTTTTAATATTGATTCTGTCCATTCAAGTTCTGTGGAAAGCCGCAACTGCTTGGGTGAGACATTGCTGCGAAAGACCCCGGGCCAGATAATTTTTGGGTTGTCTGCCTGAAATGTACCTTTTGCATACAGATTTTTCCAGCTTCCCTTCAAATTAAGATTAAGGCCGATTGTGCCTCCTGGTGATGCAAAAGGTACAATTTTGTGGATATAAGGCCAGAAACGCCAGTATTCCAACTGTTTAAGCTCCATATTTGCGTCAACGTATATTTGGGGTAACAGGTCTCCTTTTACAGGAAGTATGATGCTGCCAACAGCAGTGACAGTTCCCGGACTGGCGCCATCAACTTTAGCAGACAGTTTGAAGGAATTTTTTTTACCCCTTGTCAGCCTGTCAACAGCAAGATTCAGATCTGAAACCTTCAACTTAAAACATTCAGGTTTTGTACTCAGATCATGCCAGGATATGACGCTATTTGTGATCCTGATACCTTTAATTTGAAGATCATAATCACTACTGGACTGTTCCAAAAGGTCGTCAATATTCGTTTTACCAAGCTCATTGCGGTTTATTACGGCTATTGCTTTGTCTATGGCTATTTCTCTCAGTTTGATTTTCTTTTTCAGTAATGGGAGTATGGCAAGGCGAAAAGAGATGGTGCGGGCAGAAAGAAATTCTTCACCACCACCCTTTTCCTTGATATGAAGATCATTAAAGGTAAATTCAGGTACAAGCAGCCAAGAAAACCGGCAGTTTCCGAGACTTACCTGGCGATTTAACCGTTTTTGCAGCAGTTCTGCAAGTTGATAGCGATAGCTGTTAAGATCAAGGATACGTGGAAGCAAAAGCGACAGTGATAGCGAAATGCTGGCTAGAAGCAGGCACAAAAGGATTGCCAGCCGTAACCATCTGTTGTGTGGGAATATCTGCATTAACTGTTTTTCCAGTTTTTCAGCCGGACACCAACTGAAGATCAGGCGTGGCAGAAGGTATAATCTTCACCTGAATGACTGCTGTACGGGTGACCTGTTCACAGATAATCCTGAAACCGTTCCAATCTACAATTTCTCCCTGTTCCGGAAGGTGTCCAAGTTCGTTTATAACCAGGCCGGCGACCGTCTCATACAATGGAGCCTCTTCAATCCTGAAGTCTAAAATTTCCTGCAGATCAAAGATAGATACCATGCCGTTCACCAGCCAACTGCCATCAGGCTGATGCAACACCATACAGGGTTCTCCGATATCATGCTCATCTTCAATCTCCCCAACCAGCTCTTCAAGCAGGTCTTCAGTTGTGACCAACCCGGAGATACCACCGTATTCATCAACCACCATCGCCATATGGTTACGTGTACGCTGCATCTCTTTTAACAGCTCATTAACCTTCTTTCCTTCATGTACAAAAACCGGAGTCCTGATGATCTGCTGAAGGGATAGTTCATCCCCTCTGATTAGTGCTGACATGATATCCTTGTCGTGCAGAACCCCTACTATTTCCTCAATATCTTCCTTGTAGACCGGATAGCGTGAATACTGGGTTTCAAGTATGGTACGGATCAGCTCTTCACGGGGCATATCAAGTTCCAGGGCAACCATCCTGGTGCGTGGAACCATTACCTCACGTACACAAGTGTGTGTGAATTCGAAGACATTACGAATATATTCATGTTCAGATTCGCTAAATACCCCGCTTTCATGTCCTTCAGTCACCAGGTGCTGAACCTCTTCACGGGTAATAAAGGCATCCTGTTCATCTTTCAGGCCAATCAAGCGCTGTACGGCCTTGCTTGATGTCGTCAGCACAAGAACAACCGGAGCGGTCAGTCTTGAAATAATTCTCATCGGCTGCGCCAGTTTCAAGGCTATTGTGTCAGCGTGTTGAAGTCCTATGGCCTTGGGAACAAGTTCACCGATTATCAGAGATATGTAAGATACAAAGATAATAATACTGAGAGCGGCAATCGGTTCGGCTGCGTCATGGAGAAAGGGCCAGGATGTCTTTAAAAGAGCAGGTCTCAGGTGCTCTATTGCTATGATACCGCCAACTGTTGATGCGGCTGAGCCTGCAACCGTGACCCCTATCTGGATTACAGCCAGGAGAGGGTGGGGGTCTTTCTGAAATTCTTCAATTATCTCTGCCTGTTTGTTTCCTTCTGCAACTAATTGGGCAATTCTACCCTTACGGATTGATATGATGGCAAATTCAGACATTGAAAAAAATCCGTTAAGGCCAATCAGAAGGAGTATGACAAGTAGTTCAAGGGTTACTGTATCCATGACTTTACTATTTTCCTCTTGAATCCATTAATTGTCAATCAGGTCTCTTGAAAAAACAGGACAGGTACGGGGAATCCCACAAAGCATATATGGATTTTCTTGTGGCCAGGGGCATGTTAATAGCGGTGAAGGTTTCCGGAATGTTGACTTATAAATAATCATGAATTGTGGGAAATGACAAGCTCTCTAACATCAGAACATGTTGATATTAAAAAGCTTGTCTTAAAGTTGAAGGGCAAGTAAATGTTGATTCTGATTGTGTGACTATTTTTTAAGTGCTGTTGCCATGGCTTCACCCATTTTTGTGGGGGAAACGGAAACATTGACGCCACATTCCTGAAGGGTGCGGATCTTGTCTTCGGCCTTTCCTTTACCACCGGTAATAATTGCTCCGGCATGCCCCATCCGCTTGCCTGGAGGCGCGGTACTGCCTGCAATAAAGGCTGCTACAGGTTTTTTCATGTTTTCCTTGATCCAGAAGGCAGCTTCCTCTTCTGCACCCCCACCGATCTCGCCGATCATAAATACTGCCTCTGTATCAGGATCCTCATTAAACATCTTAAGCACATCTATGTATTTCATGCCGATGATCGGATCTCCTCCGATACCGACGCATGTTGACTGACCAAGCCCGATATCAGTCAACTGTTTGACAGCCTCATATGTAAGTGTACCAGAGCGTGAGACTACACCTATCTTTCCAGGAGTGTGAATGTAACCAGGCATTATTCCCATTTTACACTGCCCTGGAGTTATGATGCCAGGACAGTTGGGACCAACCAGTCTGGTCTTGCTCTGGGCCTGTACAGCCCTGGCAATAACCATATCCCTGACTGGAATCCCCTCGGTAATGCATACAGCCAGTTCCAGTCCTGCCTCGCAGGATTCCAGAATCGCGTCGGCAGCGCCTGGCGGTGGAACGAAGATCATCGAGACTGTAGCACCGGTATAATGGATCGCCTCTGCCACTGTGTTAAATACAGGAATGCCTTCAATATGCACGCCTCCTTTGCCAGGTGTAACCCCCGCAACTATCCTGCTGCCGTAGGCACGGCACTGCTGGGTATGAAAAAGGCCGCTTTTGCCGGTTATCCCCTGAACCAGAATCTTTGAATCTTGATTGATAAGTATGGACATTGTCGGATTCCCCCTAAGATTTGGCCAGCATGGTTACGATCTTTTGAGCGCCATCACCAAGATCGTTACCTATCTGAATATTCAGTCCGGATTCCAGCAGCAGTCTTTTGCCATCTTCAACGTTACTTCCATCCATTCTTACGACAATCGGTAATGGGCAGTGTACCTCATTAGCTGCCTCAATAATCCCTTGTGCAATTACATCACAACGCATTATACCGCCAAAAATATTTACAAAAACAGCCTTTACGTCAGAATCCTGCAGGATGATCTTAAACGCCTCTGCTACTTTTTCACGGGTTGCACCACCGCCTACATCCAGAAAATTGGCCGGCTCGCCTCCAAATTCCTTAAGTACATCAAGCGTTGCCATGGCCAGACCAGCGCCGTTGACCATACAGCCTATGTTTCCATTCAGCTTGATATAGGCAAGGTCATATTTGCCTGCGGTAATTTCCAGCGGGTCAAGTTGCGAATAGTCCACCATGTCCGGATATTCCCTGTGCCGGTAAACTGCATTGTCGTCGAATGAAATCTTGGCATCCATTGCAAGCAGCCATCCGGCCCGTGTGACTACAAGCGGATTGATCTCCACCAGTGAGCAGTCTTTTTCAAGGCAGCATTTGTATGTATTAAGGATGAGTTCAACGCAGTCTTCACATACAACACCGGTAAGTCCGAGGGCCAGGGCTATCTTGCGTGCCTGGTAAGTGCGTAGTCCGGTAAATGGGTCAATGGTAAGGACATGAATCTTTTCTGGGGTCTTGTTTGCAACCTCTTCAATATCCATACCACCTTCAGCAGAGGCGATCAGGCAGTATCGTGAACTCTCACGATCCAGCGTGATAGAAAGATAGAACTCCTTGGCTATTTCTACAGCCTCCTCCACAAGAATTCTTCGGACTTTAAGACCATCAGGGCCGGTCTGTCTTGTCACAAGCCTTTTGCTGAACATTTCCTTGCCAATTTCACTTGCCTGTTCGGGATGATGTACTACCTTGACACCACCAGCCTTGCCGCGTCCGCCCGCGTATATCTGTGCCTTGATTACACAGTGGCCCCCCATCATTTTGGCAGCCCGTTCTACCTGGTCAGCGGTCAGTGCAACCCGGTTACGGGGGATCGGGATGCCATAGGTGCTTAAAATCTCTTTAGCCTGATATTCATGAATATTCATATACCCCTCCTTGGGATTATGTATACGCAATACATTACACCAGACAGAAGTGGTACTGCAAGAATATTTAAGCTTGGATAAAAAAGTATTATGGCATTAAAAAGAGGTTCTTGATTACTCACAATTTAGTGCCTTCTGTTCAGGAACAACCTTTATGGTTTACTCAGTATATTTATCAGGTTTAAACATTGTTTTGCTGTATTCCAGACAAGCTGCTATCCCCGTGGATGTATGGTTTTGTGAAGCTGTTTAAGGCGGTCGAGGGTTATATGTGTGTATATCTGTGTGCTGGAAAGATCCGCGTGGCCCAGCATTATCTGCACGCTTCTCAGGTCGGCTCCGTTGGCCAGCAGGTGGGTTGCAAAGGAATGACGCAAGGTGTGGGGTGAAATGCTGGTGCGAATGCCGGCCAGGAGAGCCCTTTTTTTAATGATGTTCCAGAATGCCTGTCTGGTCATGGCCAGACCAAGTCTTGACAGAAACAACTCTTTCTGAATTTCTTCAGGGTCCTGTCTGCAACGGATTCGTGTCAGATAGTCTTGAACACAACGGCGCGCTGTTTCACCTATTGGAACCAGGCGTTCCTTGTTGCCCTTTCCAAGAGTCAGCAGGTAACCTACATCCAGATTTACCTCACGCTGCTTAAGCTTTACCAGTTCAGAAACCCTCAAGCCGGTTGCATAAAGCAGTTCAATCATGGCACGGTCACGAACATCCTCCTGGCTGTTACCTTCTGCAGACTTAAGTAACAGATTGATTTCAGCATTGCTGAGGAATGAAGGCAATTTTTTGAGTGAACGTGGAGTTTCTATAACAGAGGAAGGGTTTTGTGATGCATAGCGTTCAATCAAGAGGAAACGATGAAACATCCTGATGGAAGAAAGCAGTCTGCTGCGACTGCGAGGTGAAAGTCCGCGTATTCGCTCCTTGCTTAAAAAATCTGCTATATCTGATGAGAGAATGCTGTCAGGAAGATTCCGCTTAAGCTGTTCCAGATAGTCAAGATATCTTGCCAGATCAGTGGAATAGGCGCTTCGTGTGTTTTCCGAAAGCCCTCTTTCAACAGTTAGCCATGCAAGAAACAGATCCAGATATTGGTTCATTGCCAGTCATCTATGGCTTGGGATAACTGTATCCGGATATCCTCAAGCTTGTCTTGATTAACAATTTTCTGTCCAAATATATCACGCAGATAAAAGACGTCTGCCACCTGATCTACCTTGGTGGATATCTTGGAAACTCCTATATAAAGACCAAGTTTGTTCAGAGTGCTGGTAATAAGATAGAGCAGTCCCACCTTGTCGTGTGCATAGATGTCAATCACTGTGTAGTCTTCGGATACTTCGTTATCAATTTCTATGCGGGTAGGAAAATGTCGGGCAGTTTTTGCCTGCAGAACTGTTGGACGCTGACGTCTTTCCACCAGATCATCAACTTTTACTGTTCCCTGAAGCACAGCAGTCATATCAGACTCCACTTTCTGCCAGCGGTTCTGATCTGTAATCAGAAAGCCTTGAACAGAGTTTACCTGAAGGATATCCAGAATCTTGCCGTTTTTACCTGTAAATATCTGGGCTCCCAGGATATTGATGCTATTGGCTGCCATAACTCCGGTTATCTTTGCAAACAGGCCATATGTATCGAGTGTACAGATTATAAAGCTGGAAAACCCTTTTTCCGGTTCATGCTCAAGTTTCATCACCAGCTCTTTGTTTTCCAATTCTACCAACAGCCTCAAGTGGTTGGCAATGTCTGTTACCGGGGTTGAGAGCAGGTATCGGGTGGGCAGGGCCTTAAGTTCATTCCTGGCAATGTCTGCATTAATATCGTATTCCACCATCTCCTGCACCTTGTGGCAAACACTGCGAACCCTTTCTGTGTCTGCCTCCAGCTTGAAATCACCTCTTTCAAGGATGTTAAATGCCTTTTCATAAAGTTCGTTAAATAACATGGCCTTCCAGTTGGTCCAGACATCTGACCCTACAGCGCGTACGTCCGCAATAGTAAGCAAATAGAGCATCTTAAGGTTTTCACTTGTAGCCATCTGGCGGGCAAACTGCATAATCATCCGTTCATCAGCCAGATCACGTCGCTGGGCAATATGGGCGAAAACAAGGTGATTCCGTACCAGAAACTCCAGTCGCTCGCTGTCCTCCTGCGAAAGGCCCATCCTGCCTGCAATGGAAGGAATCATGTCTGCACCCTTGTCAGCGTGGCCTCCTCCTTCACCTTTGCCTATGTCATGGAACATCACCGAGAGAATCAGTAGTTCCCGCTTGCCTATCTGGCAGGCCACATCACAGGGAAGTGGAAGCTCTTTTTTCAGATTTCCGTTCAGTATTTTTTCAATCTGTTCCACAGCAAACAGTGTATGAATGTCAACGGTATAGATGTGATACAGATCATGCTGTACCTTGCAGTATATATGCTCAAATTCGGGGATAAATTCATTAAGAAATTCAAGATGGTGCATTTGTCTCAAGGTTTCGGTAAGACCTTTTTCCGAGCGCAGGATGTTCAGGAAAGACTGATTTACCTCGCTACTGCGACGAAATTGATCGTTTACAAGGTGCAGAGAGCGCCGTATCAGCCATTTAACCCTGATATTAAGCGCAACAGCGTGCTTCTGGGCCAGTTCAAAGATATGCATCAGCACGGCAGGATTCTTCTCAACAACTGATTCATCAGGAATTATCAACTCACCCTTCAGAACAAAGCAACCCCCACCCACAGGTCTTCTGACAAAATATCCCACAACCTTCAATGCACCCTCATCCCTCCATACACAACGAGACGTAAGAGTGGATGCAAAATGTTCAACCCTGGCAGCGTGCCTGTAGTAATCTCGCATAAAATCTTCAACAGCAAGTACCCTGCCACGATCCTTGTATCCAAGAAAACCGGCGAGATGCACCTGCAGGTCAAAGTTTATCTGGTCAGATTTTCTGCCTGTGTGAAAGTGGAGTTCGTTACGCATTCGCCAGAGATGATCAAGGGCTGAGTAATAGACCTCCATTTCCGCTTCCGAGAGTATGCCCTTGATCACCAGTTCCCGTGGTTCATCAAACTTGTACTTTACCTGGGCAACCCACAGGGCTGTCTGCAGGTCCCGTAACCCGCCTTCACCCTCTTTGATGTTAGGCTCCAACAGATAGATGGTAGAGCCGTATTTTTCACGTCGTTTACGCATTTCATTGATCTTTTCCTTGATAAACTTGTCGCTGGCTCTGGGTAATATTTGTGAATAAACTGTTTTGCGCAGAGTTTTGTAAAGCGGATGATGGCCGGCAAGGAAACGGCAATCAATCAAGGCTGTCTTGATTGTGGTGTCTTGTGAAGCCATATCAATACAATCACTTGGCGTTCTTACTGAATAACCGACATCCAGCCGGAGATCCCATAAAAAATACAATAATTTTTGAGCTAAACTTTCTACTGCTTCCGGAGGCAGGGTGCCGTCATGGAGAAACATGATATCCAGGTCCGAGTATGGATTCAGTTCGCCACGGCCATAGCCGCCAATTGCTACCAGTGCAAGATGATCGGACAAAAGCTTGCCGTTTTCTTTCATCTCAGTGAGAATTCCGGCAAAAATTGATGTTACAACCATATCCATTACATCCGAAAGCTGGTGAACTACATCGGTTCCGCCAAGTCCTTTTTCATGGCTCTTGCGGATTTCGGCATGTGTGGAAGATATGAATTTTTTGCACAGATCAATTATCTGGTTTCTCTGCTGATCGAAGTTTATAGAACCATTAATTAGAGATATTTGAAGTGGTGGTATCTGATATGCATCCATTGCTGATTATCCCTTAATTTAGTTTGGTTTTAACTATTCAGTATAACTCGTCAGAATTAATTGTCGATTTTGTCATGGTGGAAATTTTTATTCCGTAAACAGAGACCGTAACATCTGTATAAACACCTCGGCTGCAGGGGATAAGGTCTTGCCGCATCGCCAGGCCAAATAAAAGCTTCTATTGATCTCAAGCCCTTTCACTTCAATCTCTTTAAGTGTGCCGTCAGCCAGTTCAGGCTTAATTGCAATCTTTGAAATAAAGGCGTTTGCTGCCCCTGACAGGACAGAACGCCTTACTGCTTCACTGCTGCCAAGTTGTGCAAACACATTAAGATTACGTATATCAAGATCAGCTTTTTTCAGTGCGCTGTCTGTTGCCTGACGTGTACCTGATCCGGTTTCCCTGATAATCAGCGGCAGATTCTGAAGTTCCTTGATTGTGATTGTTTGACTGAATTTTTCTGATGCACTTCCAACCAGTATGATCCTGTCGTTCAGCAGTTCTTGAAAGTAAAAAGTGTCTTCATTGTATTTGCCACCCACTACAGCAAGTTCAACCAGATTGTCATTAAGCAGTTTTATGACCTCTTGGCTGTCACCCTGTTGCAGCTCTAGCCTTACACCGGGCCATCTGGCTGTAAATCCGGCCAGTAAATCCGGAATCAGATAGGCTGCCGGAATGGTGCTGGCCCCAAGTCTTAAGGTGGCCTGTTCAAGCCCCTGAAAACGTCGTATCTCTTCATGTGCCTCAAGGCATTGCCTTAATATTTTTGTGGCATGGCTGTAAAAAAGATGCCCAGCCTCGGTAAGATTCACCCTTGTCATAGAACGGTCAAACAGACGGGTGCCCAGTTCCTCTTCAAGGGCACGAATATGTTGACTTGTAGTGGATTGGGCCAGCCTGACAAGTTCGCCTCCCTTTGAAAAACTTCTGGCATCAGCCACAGCAACAAATACCTCTAACTGCTTGAGTGTCATATAACAACCTCATTGATATATCAAATGATTACTAGTGTTTTTTTAGCACATTATTTATTTGACAGGCAAGTGAGCAAATTGTTGCCAAGCAAGGTGCCAACCATTTAAATAAGGGCCTGCATGATACAGACACTCCTTGAATATGAGGTAATGATAAAATTTAGAAAAAAGTTCTGAACAGATTACGAAAAACATACAATTTTGGTTTCAATATCTTGATGTTTCATGTAAAAAATCTTTCTGGATTATTTTGTGCCGGTAAACTGAAAGTGTTCAGGTAAAAAGGAGTGGTTTTATGCGTGATTCCCGTGTTGTTGATATGGCCAAGGTACTGGTTGACTATTCTACACGGATTGTCAAAGGCGATCGTGTGCTGATTAACGCTGCCGGTTTTGAGGCTGCCCCGTTGGTTAAGGAGCTATACTCACTCTGTCTTACAAGAGGTGTAGAGTATGTTGAATACAGTTTTTCAGTACCGGAGATTGATCGTCATTTTTATAATGCCGCATCCGAAAAACAGTTGGCGCACTTTCCACAACACAAGCTGGATTTTTACAAGACCCTGACCGCCTACATAGGTATATCTGCCAATGAAAATTCAATGGTTAATGCCACCAGTAATCAGAAATCAATGGTTACCTATCAGAAACTTACCCGTCCGTTGGTTGACCAGAGAGTCAGGCATACTAAATGGGTAGTTACCAGATATCCCACTCAGGGGGCAGCGCAAGAGGCCAGGATGTCATTGGAAGAGTATGAGGATTATCTGTTTTCCGCCTGCAATATTGACTGGGCAGTTGAATCAAGGAAAATGGAAAAGTTGAAAGAACTGATGGATAGGGCTGAAAAGGTTCAGATTAAGGCGCCTGATACGGATCTCTGTTTCAGTATCAAGGGGTTGCCAGGCATCAAGTGCGATGGCCGCTATAATATTCCGGATGGAGAGGTTTTTACCGCACCGGTACGTGATTCTGTAAATGGTTATATAACTTACAACTGCCCTACAATTTACCAGGGGAAAGAGTTTAACAATATCAGGCTTGAATTCAGTGAAGGCAAGATTATCAAGGCAACTGCAGGGGATATGACAAAGGCTTTGAACGAGATTCTTGATACAGATGAGGGTTCGCGTTATATCGGTGAATTTGCCATTGGGGTAAACCCCAATATCCGCACCCCGATGCGAAATATCCTTTTTGATGAAAAGATATCAGGGTCTATTCATTTTACACCAGGGCAGGCATATGATGAGGCTGATAACGGCAATCATTCCGCTGTGCATTGGGACATGGTTCGTCTGATGAAGGATGGTGAGTTGTGGTTTGACGATAGTCTGATCCAGAAACAGGGACGTTTTACATTACCTGAACTGCAACTGTTAAATCCGGAGAATTGAACCATGCTGCTGGAGATTAATCCTGAACATCCCCAGCCGCATCAGGTTGCTCTGGTTGTAAATTGCCTGCTGAAGGGCGGTTTGATCGCGTATCCTACTGATACCACCTACGGTATAGGTTGCTCTATATTTAATAAAAAAGGGCTTGAACGAATCTACCAGGCCAAACAACGTGACAAGCGCAAGCCGTTTTCATTTATCTGTTCTGATCTTTCAGAGGTATCCAGATATGCCAGACTGTCCAATCATGCCTTCAAGATTATGAAAAGATATCTGCCCGGGCCGTATACTTTTGTACTTGAAGCAGGCAGAGAGGTGCCAGAGTTGTTGACCACAAGACAGAAAACTGTAGGGATCAGGATACCTGATCATCAGGTTTGTCAGGCGATAGTGAAAGGTTTAGGGGTGCCGATTGTTACCACTAGCGCAAATCTTTCAGGAGAAGAACCGGTGGGTGATCCATTGGAGATAAACAGGCTTTTTGGACATATTCTGGATATGGTGGTTGATGGCGGTCTTCTGACGACCAATGTCAGTTCAGTGGTCAGTATGGTTGATAACCAGCTTTTATTGTTAAGACAAGGTGCGGGGGATATCTCATGGCTGAAAAGCTAGACACTTGTCAGCAAGATGTTGCCGAAGTGATGAATCAGATGAGCGATAGTGATCGGGTCGTTGAGCTGTTGGCCCGTAGAAATGCAGAGCTGGCTTCACTGCTAGAGATCGGCAAGACACTTATATCATCGCTTGAGTTGCGTGATGTGTTGCAGGCTATCATGTCTCAGGTTGAGCGTTTGCTGCAACCCAAAACATGGTCATTGTTGCTGGTTGATTCTGAAAGTGGAGACCTCTGCTTTGAGATAGCCGTGTCACCGGTGGCTCAGGAATTGAAAGGGATCAGGCTGAAGATGGGTGAGGGGATAGCCGGTTGGGTCGCACTCTCAGGACAGCCGCTTCTGATATCAGATGTAACCAAGGACAACAGGTTTGCAAATCATGTTGCAGAAGAGGTTGAGTACCCGGTCAGTTCAATTCTGTGTGTTCCACTCAAGATTCGTGATCGGGTGCTTGGAGTAATCGAGTTAATCAATACATTTGGTGAGAGAAGTTTTGTTGATGATGATCTGCCCCTTTTGGGAGCGGTAGCAGACTTTGCTGCAATTGCCATAGATAATGCAAATAACTACAAGCGGGTCAGTGAACTAGTTGTGACTGATGATCTGACTGGCCTTAACAATGCCAGACATTTTCATGAACTGCTGGAATATGAACTTGAGCGGAGCCGTCGTTATAAGAGCCAGGTTTCACTTCTGTTTTTTGATCTGGACTACTTTAAGACTGTAAATGATCGTTATGGGCATCTGGTTGGCAGCCGGATGATAGCCGAGGTCGGCCAGTTGGTTAAACGCCACATCCGTTCATCTGACCGTGCTGCCCGTTATGGTGGAGATGAGTATGTAATTGTGCTGCCCAATACAGGCAAGCAAGGTACCATTGCTGTTGCCAACAACCTGCTTGAGCGCTTTCGCGCAAATCCTTTCATGACAGACAGTAATGAAAGGATTGCCATTACTGCAAGCTTTGGGGCAGCCACCTTCCCTGATGATGCAATTGATCGGACTTCTCTGATACGTGCTGCTGACTCAGCCATGTACGAGGCAAAGGAGGCAGGCAGAAACTGCTTAAGATATTTTTCAGGAGATGCTACCAGGATTATGTCTTAGGGACTCGGAACTTACTAATACCGTTTTGCATCACATCTTCAGGCCGTCTTTGCCACCCCTTCAATCATAAACCGGACATCAGATTTATCTAACATTTTATTTGGAAAGGAACTTTATGTATCGTCTGACTGTAAAAACAGGTTTTGCCGCTGCTCACAACCTTATAAATTATCAGGGAGATTGTGAAAACCTGCACGGTCATAACTGGAAAGTAGAAGTGATAGTAACAGCCAGAGAACTTGATCAAGCCGGTCTGGCCATTGATTTTAAGGTATTGAAGCGTGTAACAAATAGCCTGCTTGATGAACTTGATCATAAGTATCTGAATCAGCATGAGTATTTTAAGGATATTTCACCATCTTCGGAAAATATTTCACGTTACCTTTATCAGGAACTCTCTCGACGTCTGAACAATGAAAATATTACTGTGGAACGGATTGTGGTGTGGGAATCTGAAAATGCCTGCGCTGAATATTATGAATGATGCAGCACCACTGGTAGAAATCTTTTCCTCCATTCAGGGAGAAGGGGTACTGGCAGGTTATCGTCAGATTTTTGTCCGTTTTCCAGGTTGTAATCTCAGTTGTTCATACTGTGATACCAGTATTGATGCAATGCCATTCTGCCAGCTTGAGGTTTTTCCGGGTAGTGGTGCGTTTAAAAGGACTTTACAACCGGTTAGCCTTGCTACACTGCTCGCAGTTGTTTCTGACTGGTGTCATCAGTTGCCTGGCGCTCACCATTCTATCAGTATAACCGGTGGAGAACCAATGCTTCACACCCCTCTGCTTTCTGTCTGGTTACCAGAGTTAAGGCGACTTTTACCGATTCACCTGGAAACAAACGGTACCTTACCAGAACTACTCCCTGAGATTATTGAAGATACAGATTTTATCAGTATGGATATCAAGCTTCCATCATCAGGGGCTACCCCTGAGTTCTGGGTGGAACATAGCCAATTCCTCGAGATTGCAGTCAAGAGCAATGTATCGGTAAAGGTAATTGTGGGTGCGCAGACCACTGAACAGGATATTTTAAAGGCCTGCAAACTGGTTGGAGAGATAGATGTTAAAATTCCGTTTATCATCCAGCCGATAACCGGATTGAACGGACAGGTGGCTGTAAAGTCTGAACATCTGATGAAGATTCAAGCTCTTGCTGCAGAACAGTTATGTAATGTCAGAATCCTGCCTCAGTTACACCGTTTTATGGG
>DYNH01000020.1:16261-19392 GCA_020721175.1 Trichlorobacter lovleyi
TTCCAGAAATCAAAAAAATTGTACCACTGATCCGGATATTGTCGGATATATTTTTCAAAAACCCTGCCTAACTGCTGCATACCGGTATGGATAGCTTCTGAGCGTTTTCTGTGCGTTCCTGTAAAAAAAATCGGTTCATCCATCAGGGTTGCATACCAGCCATCAGGAAAAAGAGGTACAAATACCGGAATCACTGGTGCGCCGGTAGCCATTGCCAGATAGGCAGCACCTGCCGGAAAGCAGGTTGGTATTCCGAAAAAATCAATCTGAATGGTGTTAGAGGAACCATCCCGATCACCAACAAGACAGATGATCTCATTGCGGCGCAGGGCATTGACCGCCTCAATAACAGCAAGGGGTGAACTGTCATCGCGATCAACATATATAACGCCGATCCCCCGTTCATTCCTGACTGTTTCCCGCTGCTGGTTTACCTTTTCATCCGGCTCCCGAAAGGTCATCACATTTAACCTGTACCCCAGATCAGCCAGACCAAGCCCCCCCAGCTCCCAGTTGCCAAAGTGTGGTGAAACAAGGATCGCACCGCTACCGTTTTCAAGGGCCTCTTCCAGAGGTTTTCCAGAGCTGCGGTGTCCAATCAGTGATTGCAGCTTATCACCCTTAAGTCTGATCATCAGCATTACATCCGACCAGTTGCGGGCATATTTGTAAAAAGTAGAAAATACGAGCAGTTCTACCTTTTGACAACCGGTCACTACCCGAAGGTTAGAGCGTATTCCTTGTCTTTTTTCAAAAAGCAGCAGGTAAAACAGCCCTCCCCAGAAAAAGGCGAACGGAGGATGGAGCCTGCGTGGAACCAGACGGGTAAACAGATTGATAAAGAACAGGTTCAGACTGCTGTAAAGGGCCATATCAGACCAGCATCTCCAAGACGCAACGGATAAGTTTTCCAAAAGAAAGATCAGCCCTGCCGACATTCTCTTTAAAACCGCTGGCTGATTTGGCTGAGCGCCGGTAGAATCTGATAAAAGCCATGATTAGCAGATATTGAAGGTGGTGTCTGCTGATCAGTGGGTGACGAAAGACCAGATGCAGTCCATCGTAAAACTTCCACTTACTTGTAAATATTCTGTCTTTTATCTGTTGGTACAGAACAGTTCCAGGATATGGGGTAAGGATTGAAAACTGGGCTATATTGGTGTCAAGTTGTATGGCCAGGGAGATGGTCTGCTCTACATCAGCAGGTTTTTCATTCAGATTGCCTATTATATAACTGCCATAGCTCTCAATTCTGTTTTCCTTGAGAATTCTGATCGCCTCTTTTACTTCTGTCTTTGAGTTTTGTTTGCCAAGTGAATTCAGGGTTTCAGGATTGTCGCTTTCAATCCCCAGATACACCATATAAGAGCCTGCATCTGCCATTTTTCTGACCATTTCAGGATTTTTAACTATTGTGTCAATTCTTGAAAAATTCCACCATTTAAGGTCATAACCTCGCTGAATGATGCCGTTGCAGATATCTGTCGTGCGCTTTGGATCAAGGGTAAAATTGTCATCCATAAACGCAATGGCCCTGTAGCTGTAGTTATTGTAAAGTTCGTCAATCTCTGTCAGTACAGATTCAGCGCTTCTGGCGCGCCATCTACGCCCGAAAAAGCTGGATGATGAGCAGAAATGGCAAGCCCCCGGACAGCCACGACTGGAAACCAGTGGTGCTGCGGGACGGCCATCCACAACTCCGCGATAATTGCTTAAATCAAGCAGGTGACGAGCTGGAAACGGAAGCTGTTCAACATCAAGTCTTGCAGCGTCTGCTGTCTCAAGCATCTGTCCATTTTTGATAAATATCAACCCGGCAACAGAATCAGGTTCTTCACCAGACTCAATAACATCTAGCAAGGCTGGAAAAATCGCCTCCCCTTCACCCTTGACAATAAAATCAACAGTTCCGGCGGACAACATCTCATCCGGCATAAACTGCGGATGGGGCCCCCCTATAATCACTTTTTTGCCAGCCTTTTTCGCCCTTTCAGACAGTGCGAGTACCCTGTCTGCCCTGGTGGTGTCACAGCTAATTCCGATGATATCAGCCTCTGCAAGTTCATTATCCTCTAACCGGGCGTATTCAACGGTCAGGTCTGAAATCGTTACCTGATGTCCGGCCTTTTCAAGGGCTGCAGCAACATATAACAGTCCCATCGGCGGAATGCTGAGACCAAATAGGCTATACATGCTTAAGGTTGGGGGATTGATTAGCAGGACTTTCATCTGTCTGAGCCTTGCTCCTTGCGTCTGACAGGATGATGCTGAAAATCCTCCTCCCATGCCTGATCCGCCAGGACGGCATAGTCCCTTGCATAGTTGTCCATCTTTTCAGCCAGAACTTCAAAAATCCCCTCTGCCCCCGGGTGTGTGGGATACACACCCTCCATCCGGAAAAAGTTACGACCGTAGTCCGGATGATCGATCAGCATACAGGGACGCAGCAGATTTTCATGTTCACCCTGTTTATGACGTATTGTTCTGAACAGGTTTGAACCCAATGCATCCTTAAGGCTTGAGCGGCGAATATTATCAACCGCAAAATGGCAGAAAACACAAGGTTCCACATCTCCATTGGCGTTAATATGGATATATTTTCTGCCGCCGGCAATGCAGCCTGATATAATCGGGCCATCATTCCAGAAATCTACAAACAGCATCGGTTTTGTAGCCCTTAACTCAACCGTGGTACGTCGCAACAAATCCCGTTGTTCCGGAGAAGGCATCAGATCAGGATTAGGGTTTCTGCCGACCGGCACATATGAAAACAGCCAGAGTGCAAAGACCCCCTGTTTGAGTAAAAAGTCAATAAAGGCAGGATTGGTTATTATGTCTGTATTCTTATTAGAATGTGTAAAAGAGCCACAAAAGGAAAGTCCGTTCTTGCGTAACAGCCGCATGGCATTCATCACTTTTCTGAAATGCCCTGGTCCCCGCCGTTCATCGGTTTCCTTCTCATAGCCTTCAATGGAGAAGGCCGGCATGACATTACCCACATCAATCAGCCGGTTAACCATTTTCTCGTCAATAAGTCCGCCGTGGGTAAAGACAAGGAAGGCCATATCATCATGTTTCTTGAAAAGTTCAAAAATACCTTCCATAAAGAACGGCTCACCACCAGAGATAAC
>DYNH01000171.1 GCA_020721175.1 Trichlorobacter lovleyi
GCTACCTGTCATGACCCAAAGGTTGGCTGGAGCGGACCTGACAGCATGCTAAACAGCCATAGTGGCGTCTATAACGGCTCATTTGGTGACCGCTTCGGCAACCGTCGTCCCCCCAGTGCCTCATATGTGGCCCAAAGCCCGGTTCTGAAGTGGGATAAAAAAGAAAAGGTCTTTATCGGCGGCGCCTTCTGGGACGGTCGCGCCACTGGCATACGGCTTAAGAGCACAGCGGCTGAACAGGCTCAAGGGCCGTTCCTCAATCCACTTGAACACGGTTTTGCCGATGCCTCCTGTGTGGTCATCCGTGCATGCAACGCCCCCTATACCGCTGACCTGCAAAAACTGTATCCGGGTATCTGCGACATCACCTGGCCTGTCGATCAGGACAAGCTCTGCTCAACCGATGGTTACAAAGCCAATCTTCCCACCCCGGAACGTGAGAAAGTGGCTGCGGCATATGATGCTATCGCCCGTACCATTGCATCTTTTGAACTCTCCCCTGAGGTCAATCCCTACAGCTCGAAATTCGATGCCTGGCTGGCCGGCAAGGCCAAATTGACCAAGCAAGAACAACTGGGCCTGAAACTGTTCAACGGCAAAGGCAAGTGTGCGGAGTGCCACCCGTCAAGCGGCAAGAGACCGCTTTTTACTGACTTTACCTACGATAATCTTGGTGTCCCCCGTAATCCTGACAACCCGTTCTACACCCAGAAGGCGCTGTATAATCCAGACGGTCAATCCTGGATTGACCCTGGCCTGGGCGGTTTTCTGGCCGGTGAGAAAGCATGGGCTAACAAGGCCCGCACCGAATTCGGCAAGCACAAGGTACCAACCCTGCGCAATGTGGACAAACGCCCTGCACCAGATTTTATCAAGGTATTCGGTCACAACGGATATTTCAAAAATCTGAAGGAGATTGTCCATTTCTACAACACCCGTGACATCTTGCCGATCTGTAAACCGGGCGATACAGGTGAGAAAGTCTCTTGTTGGCCATTACCGGAGACCGCAATGAACCTGAATAGGGATGAAATGGGTAACCTGGGCTTGAACGATGCCGAAGAGGAAGCCATCGTGGTCTTCATGCAGACACTTTCCGACGGCTACTGGAAAAAATAAGACGCCCGCATCACCAGAGACCGGTAGAGGAGAAGTAAGGCAACACCAATAATAACAACCATTAGAATGATCTAAAATATGCTCATATAATTATACTACGAAAGGCATTTTAATGCGGTTTATGTAGGGGCAAGGCATGCCTTGCCCCTACATGCCAGACTTTGATCTTTGTTACAGCAATGGAGAAGCACTAATGCCTCTACGCGGCGCAGCGCGCCGTAACTGCATTCCCACGCAGCGCGTGGGAACGAGACCAACCTGACCTACAGTTATACAATGAAAAACGAAATTTTATACCGTTTGAAGTATAACTCACAATCCCAGCAATCTGCCTCCCTGATAAATGAGAAACGACACCGCCCAGGCCAGTGTTGTTGAGTAAGCAACAGCCACTGCCGGCCATTTCCATCCCCCAAACTCCTGACGCATGGCTGCAATAACAACTATGCATGGCATATAGAGCAGGACAAACGCCATGTAGCTGAAGGATGAGAGGGCGGTAAACTGGGCCTTTAATGCCTCTTTAAGGCCTGACTGTTCCTCTTCAGGCTCCTCTTGCTGCGGCAGGTAGAGCAGGGTGCTGACTGCTGTTTTTACTGCGCCGCCAAAGGAAACAATAATCTCCTTGATATCTTCTCCAACAGTGGGTTGTTCTGTTTTTTCCTCTTCTTTTACAGGCGCATAAATTTCACCCATGGTTCCAACCACTATTTCCTTGGCTATTACTCCGGTAATCAGGGCGGATGAAGCTTCCCAGGTGCCGAATCCAAGCGGCTGGAAGACTGGGGCAACAGCGGCGCCTGCCTTGCCCAGGTAGGAGTCTCGCTTGTGCTCAACCCCCCAGGGGAGGTTAAGCATAAACCAGACCAGTATGGAAAATGCAAAGATGTAAGTACCGGCCTTGACCAGAAAGTGCTTGCCTTTTTCCCAGGTGTGCAGCATCAGGCTGGTGAAGGAGGGCATCCGGTATGGTGGTAGTTCCATAATAAACATCGGAGACTCACCCTTAAAGAGGGTTTTTTTGAAGATAAATCCCATTACAACCGCCATAAGCATCCCCAGAATATAGAGGCTCCAGACCACAGTGCCGGAATTGTCCGGAAAGAATATTCCGACAAACAAAAGATAGACCGGAAGACGGGCACCGCAGGACATGAGTGGAACCAGCAGGGCGGTCAGAACCTTGTCCTTTTCGTTTTCAAGAGTCCGTGTTGCATAGATACTTGGAACGTTGCAGCCAAAACCCAGCAGCATAGGTATAAATGACTTGCCATGCAGGCCGATCAGGTGCATGGCACGATCCATAACAAAGGCGGCTCGGGCCATGTAGCCGCTGCCTTCCAGAAATGTAATCAAGAACATGATGGTGAAGATTACCGGGGTAAAGACCAGCACAGACCCTACACCGGCTATAATCCCGTCGTTTACCAGTGAGATTGTCCAGTCCGGCGCGCCTGTGCCATTCAGTATAGTTGTAGCCCATCGTTTGATCGGACCGTTCAATGTGCCGTCAATCCAGTCGCCAAAGGGGGATGAAAGATCAAAGGTCAGCTTGAACAGGAGCCACATGGCAGCAGCAAAGACAGGAATCCCCAGATAACGGTTCAGGACGATACGGTCAATCCGTTCGGTCATTTCAATAGAACGTTTTTCAGGTTTTAAAAGTACCTCTCTGCTGAGACCTGCTGAAAGTCCGTACCTTACATCGGCCAGAAGACCTTCAAAATCGTCTCCAAATGAACGTAACAGATGGTCTGACAGTTCTACAGGTAATGAACCGACAGCAATATTGGCTGACTTGAATATCAGGCTGTCACCTTCCAGCAGTTTAAGCATAAGCCAGCGTTCAGGATATCTTTCCAGAAGCCCTTTATGCTCGCGTTGAAGATGATCCCCCAATCCTGTCAGCACAGTCTCAATATCTCCGCCGTAATTGAGAGTTCTGGGGGAATTGAGTCTGTCAGCAACAACCGCCTTCATGAGCTGTTCCAGTCCGGTCTTTCTGGTTGCAGAGGTAGGGATAACCGAGATGCCCAGTGTCTCTTCCATCTGTTTTGTGTTGATCTTGTATCCTTTGGCCTCTGCCTCGTCATAGATGTTGAGCGCCATTATCATTGGAATGCCAAGCTCAAGCAGTTGTATGCTCAGATAGAGGTTGCGTTCAAGGTTGGTTGCATCTACTACGTTTATGATAATATCCGGTTTTTCTGTAACCAGATAATCACGGGTGATGATCTCTTCCTGGGTATATGGGGACAATGAGTAACAGCCTGGCAGGTCAACTATCCGGATACTGCGGCCTTCAAAATCAAACAGCGCCTCTTTTTTCTCAACCGTTACACCGGGCCAGTTTCCAACATGCAGCCTGCTGCCTGCAATCGCATTGATCAGGGTGGATTTGCCGGCATTGGGGTTTCCGGCTACAGCTACAACCAATGGTTTCTGTTGGCTCATGGCAGTACCTCAATCTCAATCCCTTTGGCCTCATTTTTACGCAGCGACAGATTGTAGCTTTTAACTGTTACTTCAATCGGGTCACCCATTGGCGCAATCTTTTCAACTTTAATCGTCTCACCGGGAATCACCCCCATATCCATCAAACGGCGGCGGATAGGTCCTATGTTGCTGTCCAGCTTCAGTATTTTACCCTGCTGGCCTGGTTTAAGGTTACTCAGATTCATACAGTTACTCCCTTTACCCTGATGCTGCGCGCCATTCTCCGGTCAATGGCAATTCGGGTGTCATCAACAAGAAGTAACAGCAGATTTCCATTATTACTGAGCATTTCAATCTGTTTTCCAACTCTTAATCCCATCTCTTCAGCCCTGATGGCATGCATGTTTTCCATCTGCCTTCCACGTCCCAAGCCGCAACCATGACCTTGTTTTGGTCCATGAGCATGGCTGTGACAGCCTCTACCACAACCGCCAACATATTGTATTTCAGTTATTTCTCCCCTTTCGCCAGGGGTAAGCAGTTCTAGTGGCATCATTTATTCCTCCGGTTGTAACTGTCCATTGTGGCAGTAGATGAATTGACTACTGCATCATCAGAAATTAAGTACTATTCCATACAGCACACTAAAGTCGTCTTCCGGTGTTGTCAGACCAAACCTCATTCCTGCATTAACTCCCAGATTTTCCGTTATTTCATAGCGAGCGCCGCCAAGGGTATATGCTGAAAGTGTCTTGGTTGTACTATCCTGTGTGTTTCCAACCCCAAAATCTACCCCGACAACAAATCCCTTGAACAGTTCTGCCTCTGCTGCAATCGAGCCTGCGTAAAGGTCGTTCAGGTTGTTGTCCCTTGCCTCATCTGTCCGGTAGTCGTGATGTTCGTAAGAGACGTTGGCATGTATTGCATATTTTTCTTCATCAAAAGTTTTTGTAGCTATTAAAGTGCCTCCATACTGCCATCTGCCCTCTGAAAGTCCTGCGCTGTATTTACCGGCAGGAATTATAAGAACGGGTTTTGCTGTAAAGCTGAAGTCACCTATCTGAAGGAAGTTGTATTTGATTTCCAGCGTCATATCACCAAAACCGTTTGTGGTGCCTGTAACCTGGTTATTGTCCTTTGTCCGCTCATCAACCGTGTAGGGGACTGTCAGCGATGCCGCAACATTTTTCCAGATACCGGTTGTGATCTTTGCCTCAAGCTCTGTTTTTTCCGCCTTGCCGTTTATCCAGTTGAAGTACTTTCCATCAAAATCTGATGACGTACTACTGTCATGGCTGTATGAGCCGTTCAGCTCAATTTCAACCTTGCCGACATCAACGGTTCCTGCGTCATCGGTGGCAAGGGGAGGGCCGGCCAGCGCGGAACCTGTGGCCACAAGGACAAAACAAAGGGCGAGGGTGGTGGAACGAATAGTTTTCATCTGTGTCTCCTGTTATCCATGGTGGTTGAATTTGGGCTGGCTAACAGGTGGAAAAAGTACCTTTGGCTGGCTGATATACTGATACTTGAGCCTCTTGCAAAAGTCTGAAAATTTGTCATTCCGGCAGGGTTCAGGCCGG
>DYNH01000172.1 GCA_020721175.1 Trichlorobacter lovleyi
AATTGTCTTGTCAAGGTTTGACATCAGGTGACCATCACGGCCAATGGTGCCGTTATAATCACACACAAGATGATTCAACTCAAATGTACCGGTCCCAGGGATATCAATCTGCATGGTTCAGTTTCCTTGCTGATGCAAATGCCTTGTATCAGTTACATCTGCATCGTGTAGTTATTTTTCAATGCCTGTTCTGGCCTCAACGCCTGCCGTATAATAATGCTTGATCTCCTTCATCTCTGTAACAAGATCTGCAAGTTCTATAAGCTCCTGCGGCGCATAGCGGCCAGTTATAACAACCTCAACCTGTTCTGGACGGTTAACAAGTACCTGTTTCAGCTCTTCAAGGCTGAACAATCCATAATACAGTGCAATATTTGCCTCATCCATCACAACAACATCATAGTCGCCAGACTGCATAATCCGTTCAATTTCTGCCAATCCATTCCGGGCCGCTTCATAATCCTCAGCAGAAGGTGTTGACCTGATAAAACAACCCATACCAAACTGCTTAATGGTAATATTCTCTATCCTGGGCAGTAAATCCAGCTCACTGTAATGCATTCCCTTTACAAACTGGCCGATAAAAACTTTTTTACCGGCTGCTGCCGCCCTTATTGAAAGTCCGAAAGCCGCAGTGGTTTTACCTTTTCCATTACCAGTATAAACCTGTATATAACCTTTCAAGCACACCTCCAGACTGTTTGTTGCCCTGACAGGGCATCTTTGAAAAAAGTTTTAATGGTTATCCAAGCATGAAAATAAGACTTTCAAATGAGCTTCTTTCAAAAGTCCCTAATTGTGTCATTCCGGCAGGCTTTAAGCCGGAATCCAGATTTTAACTGACTGAAAAGACTGGAACCCCGATAGAGGCATTCGGGGTTGACAATCTTTTTGAAAGAGGCTCAAATGGAAATAATTATTGTTCATTTGCTCTGTCTGGTCAGATGTCTTTTTAAAAACTGCTCCATTGCACCGTAGAAATCGAACTGGTTTTCCTCATTTTGGAAACCGTGCCCTTCATTCTCCTTCATCATATATTGAACTTCAACTCCACGTTTCTTCAGGGCAGAGACCATCTGATCAGATTCATTCTTGTTTACCCGCGGATCATTTGCTCCCTGGACAATAAAAAGAGGTGTCATGATCTTGTCCACATGAAATACAGGTGAAGCTGCACGCAAAAGCTCCGCATCTCTTTCAGGATCACCAACCATTTCATGCATCATGGCCAGGTAAGGTTTCCAATATGGAGGAATAGTATTCATAAAGGTAAACAGGTTGGACACGCCTACATAATCAACAGCCGCTGCATATAAATCAGGAGTAAAGGTTACACCGGCCAGAGTGGCGTAACCTCCATAACTGCCACCATAAATTCCGATCCGCTGCGAATCTGCGATGCCTTGTGACACAAGCCAGGCAACGCCATCAGTAATATCGTCCTGCATGGCCTTGCCCCATTGCTTAAAGCTTTTTTCCCAGAAGGCCCTTCCGTAGCCTGTAGAGCCACGGTAGTTCATCTGAAAAACTGCAAATCCACGGTTGGCAAGAAACTGTATCTCAGGGTTATACCCCCAATTATCACGCACCCAGGGACCGCCATGTGGATTTATTATAACAGCAAGGTTTTTTAACTCTTTGTTTACAGGCACTGTCAGATAGCCATTAATTTTAAGACCATCCCTTGAAGTATAGGTCACCGGTTTCATCGGAGCCATATCTGAAGGGTTGATACGGGGATTGATCTCCCCCAGGCTGGTGAGGATATCAGAATTTGCATGATATATATAACGGCTGCCTGGTGTACGATCATTATAGGCTGCTACAACAAAAGTGTTCTCTTCCAGATTTGTATTCTGGATGGCGAGCTCATAATCAGGAACTTTTTTCTGTATTTTTTCAAAGATATCAGCAGTCGCATGATCAAACAAATGACGCTGGCTCTTCCAGGTGTTAAAACTCGCCATAGTCAGCACTTTACGTTTTCGCGAATATGAAGCACCAGAAAGGTCAACTTCAGCATGTTCATAAAGGGGGGCTGATTCGGTGGCGTCTGTTGGATTAAGTATGACCAGTGCGGTTTTATCTCGCCCGCGATTTGAAAGTGCGTAAACCGATTTGTTATCAAACGTAAAGAACAGTGGCGCCACCGTGGTGCGAAAATCAGTAGTCAGTATATTCCTAAAATTGTCATCTTCGGAATTTCGGTAGAGAATACTGTTATTTACCCCGTCAGTTGTTACAGCCATTCTTACCAGTCCGGCATGATCAGTAATCCATTCAGTAATATTGCCAGGATTTTGTGCCACAAGTTCAGATTCACCGGTCTTTACATTAAGACGGTACAGATCAAACAGTTGAGAATCGCGTTTGTTATGCTGAATCAGTATATGTTCCGGATCATCCGGAAGGTCATCCACAACTGAAGCCCTGATCTTTGGAAAAGGAGTCAGATCCTTGACAACATAACCTTGAAGATCAACTGACAGCAGATGATAATTTTCATCTCCTCCAAAATCCTTGGCATAAAGAATAGTGTGATTAC
The DNA here is from genome assembly GCA_020721175.1 of Trichlorobacter lovleyi. Lineage (GTDB taxonomy): Bacteria > Desulfobacterota > Desulfuromonadia > Geobacterales > Pseudopelobacteraceae > Trichlorobacter > Trichlorobacter lovleyi_A. The sequence continues at coordinate 2,546 of DYNH01000172.1, forward strand.
CCTTCCAGAAAAAACCGGCTATATCGCGTTCGGTCTCGTCAGTTATGCGCCTGGCAGATTTGAAATCAGGTTCTGTGCCATCTGATGGAAGCGAAACAACAAAAATATTCTGACGTCTCTGATACGGCTGCATAAACCCCAGAGTCTTTCCATCATCAGAAAGACGAAAAACAGAACGCTCAGGTTTGGCAAAAAAGTCTTGTAAAGTGTACTGCCTGACTGGCTCTGAGGCCATTGCCGTCCCTGAAAGAGCAGATAACAACAATATATTACAGATGCTGCTTGCCACAATTGACTGCATAATCAACCACCTCTTTAAAATTACAGTAATTACAATAACTGCCAGGGTATGTTGCCTGTCTTACTCCACTGTTACACTTTTTGCGAGATTACGGGGTTGATCAACATCAGTCCCCTTCAATACAGCGATATGATATGCCAACAGTTGTAATGGCACTGACAGCAGCACCGGATCGAGGTCATGACTTAGAGATGGTATCTCCAGTGTAACCTCAGCCTTTTCATTAACTTCATTATCACCCGCGGTACAAATGGCAATTATCCGACCACTGCGGGCATGAACCTCTTCCATATTGGAAACGGTTTTTTCATATATCCGGTTTTTAGGTACCAGCACAACCACAGGGACATTTTCATCTATCAAGGCAATAGGACCGTGCTTCATCTCACCGGCCGGATACCCCTCTGCATGGATGTAGGATATCTCTTTCAGTTTTAAGGCGCCTTCCAGGGCAATCGGAAAGTTGATCCCCCTGCCCAGATACAGAAAATCTCTGGCATTCATATACTGGCGGGCAATTTTTTCAGTCTTGCTGTTCAACTTGAGCGCCTGCTCCAGAAGTTCCGGCAAACGCTTCAAATCGTTGATCATTCTGCGTCCTTGTTCTGCATCAATAACACCAGTGGCCCTGCCAAAACGGATGTTAAAAAGATAAAGAGCTGTCAACTGGGTCACAAACGCCTTGGTGGAGGCTACTCCTATCTCTGGCCCGGCATGTGTATAGATTACACCGGTGGCTTCACGGGCAATCGAGGAATCAAGCACATTACAGATAGCCAGATTCATGGCGCCACAGCTCTTGGCCTCCCTCAAGGCAGCCAATGTATCGGCTGTCTCACCGGATTGGGATATTACCATTACCAGGGTACTGCCATCAATCACCGGTTTCCTGTAACGAAATTCCGAGGCAATATCAACTTCAACTGAAATTCTGCAGTACCCCTCTATCAGAAACTTACCGGTTAGAGCAGCGTGCCAGGATGTGCCGCAGGCAACAATCACCATACGCCTTACTGAAAGAAGGGCTGCATCATCATAGCCAAGATCTTCAAGATATACATCCCCCTGTTGTTCCTGAAGACGTCCGGCAATGGTATCACGAACAGCGCGTGGCTGTTCATAAATCTCCTTAAGCATAAAGTGCTTGTAACCACCTTTTTCAGCCATCAGCGGAGACCAGTCAATATGGCGGGGCTTTTTTTCAACAAGCTGGCCGGCTATGTTTGAAAAGCTGACTATCCCCCCCTGAAACAGGGCTAGCTCACCATCTTCCATGAAGATCATCTCACGAGTATTGGTAAGGATTGCAGGGATATCCGAGGCCACAAAGAATTCATCCTGCCCCAGCCCAACCACCATCGGCGATCCCACCTTGGCAGCAATCATTGTATCAGGCTGGTCATTACAAAGTATACAGACAGCAAAGGCGCCCTGAAGTTCCTGAAGTGCAATACGTACAGCATCTTCAAATGAAGATACCTGCTTCAATCTTTCCTCAACCAGATGGGCGATTACCTCTGTATCTGTCTGGCTGGAGAATTCATGCCCGCAAGCTCTCAACTGTTCCCTCAGCAACAGGTAGTTCTCGATAATGCCGTTATGAACAACCACAATCGAGCCTGCCTTATGGGGATGCGCGTTGGTCTCTGAAGGGCGGCCATGTGTGGCCCAGCGGGTATGGCCGATACCTATTGTCCCTTTCAGCGGCTGTTCTCTCAGCAGTATCTCCAGATTCAGCAACTTGCCTTCGCTTCGCCGTACAGCAATACCATCAATCTGAAGCGTGGCTATTCCGGCTGAATCATATCCACGATATTCAAGCTTACGCAGGCCTTCCAAGATAATCGGGGTTGCTTCCTTTTTACCTATATATCCAACTATTCCGCACATAATCTTAAATTACACCCCTTTACGCCTCTCCGTTGATATCAGGCACCTGCACCACCATCAGAAACAGCCCCAGCCTGTTTAACATCTCGGAAAAACGGTCATAGTCCACAGGCTTGGTAATGTAACAACTACACCCCAGTTCATAGCAGTTTTTAACCTCACGGGGGTCATCAGTTGTGGTAAGCATAATAATAGGTATCTTGTGCAAAGCAGGATCTGCCTTGACCCGACGCAGCACCTCGACCCCATCCACGCGAGGCATTCGGATATCAAGCAGCAGCAGATATGCCTTGCCACTTTGCCTGACTTGTGGAGCTCCCTGTACTCCGTTGAGAAAATCCATGGCTTCCTGCCCGTCAACAAAACGGATAATCTCGTT
>DYNH01000173.1:0-1229 GCA_020721175.1 Trichlorobacter lovleyi
ACAAATTTGGGATTTTTAGCTATTGCTGCCCAGTCATACGTCTTTTCCGCCATGTCTTGCTCCTTTCTTTCCTCAATACAAAGTTGATACTTCACAAATAACAATCAGACATCACTTTTTATTCTCAATACTAGACTCGCTCCTTTCCGGTGAATTAGTCTCCCTGTAAATTGCTCAGATTGCTGCATAGCCAAATCGCGATGAAAGTAGCTGCGCGTTTGCGACCATTGAAGGGATGATCTCTTTTTCAAGCCTTTCACCAATTATTCTGAATGATGGCGCTATCAGGGTCAGTGCCCCCAACACCTTTCCGGCATAATCTTTGATGGCAACCGCTACACTGGTAACGTTATCCCCCAGACCGCCGAAATCTACAGCAACCCCTGTATCCCGTATTGTTTGCATTTCTTGCTGAAAACTTTCAATATCAACCTGTGACTGCCTGCGCCCGAGCTTTACCAGATATCGCTGCAGGTAATCCCGCGGCTCAAAGGCCATAATCACCTTACCGGCAGCATTACTGAAAAAAGGAAAACTTTGGCCTATCAGCTTGGTTGCCTTGATGGTTTGTTCTGTATCAACCATGTCAAGAAAAAATACATCTGTCTCTTTCAGAACGGCTACATAGATAGCCTCGTCATGCTCCTTTTCAAGTCGCTCCATAACGGGTTTGGCATACTTAAGGATACTAAGGTTGTTGATTATGGCCTGTGAAAGCCTGATACCTCTGACGCCAATCGTATATTCACCATTCCCCTTACTTTGCTCGATAAATCCACGATCCGACAGAAGGTGTAACACTCCAAGTGTCTTTCCGGATGTCATACCTGTATAACGGGCAAGAGACATAGCATTCTGTGGCTCTTCAGATGTGGCAACAAGCTCAAAAATATCAAGGGCCTTATCAATTGAAACAAGAGAGCCAGTTCTACATTCTTTCATTTTATGCTCCCCTGATAGTTGTCTATCAAACCTTCATTTAAACTGATGGACGTAAGATGTTGACAGAACCAGCAATATTTAATGCAATGTGGTAATTACAACAAAAATGTCAGGCCGGTTAATGCTTAAGCATGATTGTTGTGTAACTGTCAGCAAGCATTAAGGTCAGGTAAAAATCAGGAAAACACGAGTGGAGGGGCTCTGGGTGAAGATTTGTCCGGCAAGAGATTCTGCTGCAAGGGTATATGTTCAGTAACCGGAACCAAAAACCGGAAGACGGGCAACAG
>DYNH01000173.1:1329-5072 GCA_020721175.1 Trichlorobacter lovleyi
CACTATAAGAAAAAAAGAGGCAAGAGTAATGAGCAGCACCAGTTTTTGTTTGCTCCTGTCTGTATTCATCAACTTGCCCATTTGTTATCCCTACTTTACTTGTGATTTACCAGTATATCAAAATCTTTAAATCTCCAACTGTTTATTATTATTTATAAATATAACTGTTACTTTCTATTTGAATAAAAATAACCAGCTAATTTGTTTCTTATTTAAAACATTATTTTGAACAAAAGCAAGATAAATATTTTTTATTGTAATAATAATTCGATTAACCAGCCTGAAACTGCTTGAATACTGGCTTTAAGGCTGTTTCATTTTTTGTTATGAACGCCTTCATTAAATCATAACAGCTTATATAGCTGTTCCAACAAAGCGGCTACAGACAGAAACAGCCGCTCACTGATTTGTGAGCGGCTGTTTCTGTATTCGTAATTATTAAACGAAGTTATACTTAGTGATGTCTGGTCTACCAGTTTTCACCAAGCAGCTCAAAATGGGCCTTGGGATGTGCACAGGCCGGGCAGAGTTCAGGTGCAACCTTGTTACTGTGCAGATAACCGCAATTACGACAACGCCAGACAACAATTTCTTCCCTGGCAAATACCTTACCTGCTTCTATATTGGCCAGCAGGTCACGGTAACGTTTCTCATGTTGTTTTTCTGCTACAGATATGGCGTTCCAGACTGCTGCTATTTCGTTAAAACCCTCTTCTTTGGCTGTGTCCGCAAAGGCTGGATAGAGCTCACTGTGTTCTTCATGCTCGCCGTTGGCTGCTGCCAGCAGATTCTCGGCTGTTGTACCAATAACACCAGCAGGGAAGGAGGCTGTTATCTCCAGCATTCCACCTTCTAAAAACTTGAAGAACCTTTTTGCATGTTCCTTTTCCTGATTAGCAGTTTCTTCAAAAATATCGGCTATCTGTACATACCCCTCCTTGCGGGCTGCTCCTGCAAAGTAGGTATAACGGGTGCGGGCCTGGCTCTCACCGGCAAACGACTTGAGCAGATTCTGTTCTGTTTTTGTTCCTTTTACTGACTTGGACATCTGTAAGCTCTCCTTTCTTGTATTGAATAAATCTAAGATATTCTTGAGGCGCTTTCAAAATAGATTGTCATCCCCGATGCATCTATCGGGGATCTAGTCTTTTCAGTCAGTTAAAATCTGGATTCCGGCCTAAAGCCTGCCGGAATGACACAATTCGGGACTTTTGAAAGAGGCTCATTCTTGTAAAAATATTCCGTTCATGGTTCGACAAGCTCACCATGAACGGAATATTAGCCGGTTTATGAAGCTGACTACTACTACCTTGTAAAACCAAAATGTTACTGCGGACTAGCTCATAATTTCTTCAATAGTTACATAATCTCCAACCCGTCCGGTCATTTTTTCTGTATCAGTGTTAACCGGGAGTGTCTTTTTACCTGGTCTCCAGCCTGCCGGGCAGACTTCGCCAGTTGCCGTTGCATGTTGCCATGCATCAATCTGACGCAAAAATTCATGGACGTTCCGACCCACTGAAGGGGCTTGCACTTCCTGCGCAACGCAGACACCTTCAGGATTGAATAAAAACCGACCACGAAGAGCCAAACCCTCTTCTTCCATAAGCACACCAAATGCACGGCTTACCTCAGTGTTTGGATCAGCGCCAATAGTAAGTTTAAGCCCTGCCAATATGGGCTCGGTTTCTACAAAACGCTTGTGTGAAAATTTTGTATCGGTTGACACAGCAAGAATTTCAACTCCTTTTGCTTGAAATTCATCATATTTGGCATTCATGGCAGCTATCTCTGTCGGACAAACAAAAGTAAAGTCTGCGGGGTAGAAGCATATAACAGTCCATTTGCCTTTATAATCTTCAGATTTTACTACAGTGTAATGGCCAGTCTTGGCATCAAATGCATCCATTGTAAATTCGGGCATTAATTGTTGAACCATTGAAGAATTCATTGAGCTGCTCTCCTTTTGAGTGGTATTGGTTGTGGTTTTTGTATCTACTTCAACTTTCTTTCTAGGTTTTACACCTGCGTCACATGCCATAAAATCTATCTCCTTTAATTGTGATGCCTTCTTAAATTTTAGCAACTTTTAACAGGAAATCAAGACAACACTCATTAATTTTTCAAGTATCGGTTTGGGTGTTAAATCTGTCGGAGCCGGAATTATAGTATATAAAAGCTTCAAGGGTCAGGATTTCCGTATATCTTCAAGCGGAATCCCCAAGGCCCTGGCTACTCCGGTACCATATTCAGGGTCAGCTTTCATACAGTTACTGATGTGACGAAGCTTGATCTCGTCAGGTGCGTCATCCATTGCCCGGGCAGTGTTATCAAAAAGCGCCTGCTGCTGTTCAGGGGTCATAAGGTTGAAAAGAGCCCTGGGCTGTGAATAGTAGTCTTCATCATCCTCTCTGTAGTCCCAGTGATCAGCCGGACCTTCAAGATCAAGAGGCGGTTCCCTGTAATCGGCCTGCTGCTGCCATTGACCGTAGCTGTTCGGCTCATAACCAAGTGTACTGCCATAGTTGCCATCTACCCGCATGGCTCCGTCGCGATGATAGCTGTGAAAAGGACAACGGGCCTTGTTGACAGGAATCAGGTGATGGTTGACTCCAAGTCGGTAACGTTGTGCATCTCCATATGAGAAGAGGCGGCCCTGCAGCATCTTGTCAGGCGAAAATCCGATACCTGGCACTACGTTAGCAGGATTGAAGGCTGCCTGTTCAACTTCGGCAAAATAGTTTTCAGGATTTTTATTCAGCTCCATCACTCCAACTTCAATTAACGGATAATCCTTGTGAGGCCAGACCTTTGTCAGATCAAACGGGTGGTAAGGAACCTTTGAAGCCTCTTTTTCAGGCATAATCTGGACAAACATGGTCCAGCGGGGGAAGTCACCGTTTTTGATGCTGTTAAACAAATCTCGCTGGTGGCTTTCACGGCACTTGCCTATCACCTTTTCAGCCTCTTCATCGGTAAGGTTCTTGATCCCCTGCTGGCATCTGAGGTGAAACTTGACCCAGTAACGTTCTTGCTTGTCGTTAATAAAGCTGAAGGTGTGACTTCCAAAGCCGTGCATGTTGCGGTAACTGGCAGGTATGCCGCGATCACTCATCACAACGGTGATCTGGTGGAGCGCCTCTGGAAGTGAAGTCCAGAAATCCCAATTATTCAGGGCACTGCGCAGATTGCTGTGAGGATCACGCTTGACCGCATGGTTTAGATCAGGAAATTTAAGGGGATCACGCAGAAAAAATACCGGTGTGTTGTTGCCGACCAGATCCCAGTTGCCTTCTTCAGTATAAAATTTTACAGCAAAGCCACGTATATCACGTTCAGCATCGGCAGCGCCACGCTCACCTGCAACAGTGGAGAAACGGACGAACAGTTCTGTCTTTTTACCAATTTCAGAGAATATCTTTGCCCTGGTATATCGGCTTATATCATGAGTGACAGTAAAGGTTCCGTAAGCACCGGAGCCTTTGGCATGCATACGTCGCTCAGGTATTACTTCACGATCAAAATGTGCCAGTTTTTCAAGAAACCAGACATCCTGCAACAACTGTGGACCACGCTTGCCGGCAGTCATAACATTCTGGTTATCAACAACGGGGGCCCCTGCATTTGTAGTCAGCTTTGTGTCATTATTCATCTGCTCTTCCTCCTTTGACGAGATTTCCCGCAATAGCGGTTGCAACATTAATGTGCTTCCAACTGCCCAATGTCATGCCTGAATGACAAGC
>DYNH01000021.1 GCA_020721175.1 Trichlorobacter lovleyi
GGATGCCGGATAAAACATTTCCGGCATGACAATCTTTTTGAAAGAGGCTCAAATGACTATCTTTATCTGATGGATTTGATGCGACCGGTTCTTTTGTCAATCAGCACCCGATCGGATAATGTCCCATCAGGCTTGGTGATGTCTACAATGTATCCCATTCCCCGTTCTTTTCTGAGGATGATGTGTGAAGGATGAATGTTAAAAAAGTGAATCAGGCGTTCCTGTGCTTCATGCCAGCTCTTTATCGGTTGCCTAGCGCCGTACCGGTCTGAATGTCTGCGCTGGCAGTAGCCGCCAAAAGGGGGATGACCATTCTCATCAGCCCACTGTCTGTTGCGCCAGCCTTCACATTGTCTGGCTTCAGGCATTTGCGCTGCAGCCGGAATTACTGGAATCAGCAGATGCAGGGCTAACAGGATATATATAAAGGAGTGTTTTTTCATTGAAAGTTTATGTTGGGCTTTTGAACCCGTGCAATTAGTTCCACGGCTGCCAGGTGCCGTCCCTGCTGGACAAAACTGATAAACAGGGATGAACACCGTTCACCCCTGCGTTTCAAACTAGTCTTATCTGATCACTTGGCCGGTGCAGGCGCCGGTGCCGGAGCTGGTGGAGCTGTCATCCAGGGGCAGTCCTGCATCATGCTTCCCATTCTGCCTCCACGAGGTTTTTTATGGCCTCTTGTAGCCATTTTGCCCATTTTTTTGCCCATCGGCATTTCGGCTTTTACATGGGCATCAATCATCTTTTTACGAAGTTCGCCGATCTCGCCTTGAAGTTTTTTGATCGCCTCAGCATCCGGCTTGTCCTTAAGATACTCTTTTTGAAGGTCAAAATGCCTGTTCATCATTTCCTGGCGGATTGGTAGTGTCTCAAGTGCAAATTTCTTGTACTGCTCCGGATACTGACTTTGTACAACTGCGCTGCAAGGTTTCATGCCTGCACCTGGTCCCGGGCCAGGACCCATTCCTGGTGCGGCCAGGGCGGAACCTGCAAGTGAAAGAACTGCTGCAGCAATTGTTAAAACTGACTTTTTCATGTCTACTTTCTCCTTTTGTCTGATGTCTGTTGTGAACCACTTGATGATGATTTCACCTTACCAGACTTTTAAGTAGAGGTTATGAAGAGAGTGTGAACAATTATGAAGATTGCAGCGCTGACAGAACCAGTTCTTCCAGGCAGTGGATAAATGCAGGTGAACTGTTAAGCGATTCAATCCTGCGAAAGTCGCTGATACCGGATTTATGTGCCTCTGCTGCATATTCAATGTCAATCTCGTGCAGGGTTTCGATATGATCTGACACAAAGGAAAGCGGCACAACCAGTAGTTGTTTGCAGCCGATTGATGCCAGTTCATGCAGCTTTTCTTCTGTTGAAGGCTCCAGCCATTTAACTGGTCCGGCCCTGGATTGAAAGGCAAGATGATGCCGAACATTGCAGAACCGCTCCATTACAAGTCTTACGGTCTCCCTGATATGTTCCAGATATGGATCTCCTTCATCAATAAAAGATTGGGGCAGTGAGTGAGCTGAAAAAAGCAGATGTACTGATGGCTGATCAGAAAAGCCTGCCAGACCTTTGGCGATCTTTTCTGCCAGGGCATCAATATAAAGAGGATGATTGTAGAACTGTTTAATCCTGATTACCTCCAAATCACTCTCAAAGTCAGCCAGGCAACGGGTTAAATCGTTAAAACTGGAACCACTTGTTGCGCGCGAATAGTGGGGATAAAGTGAGAGTGCAACAACTCTTCTAATACCATCCTTCCGGATTTGCTTCAGCGTATCCCCTGTAAACGGTTTCCAGTAGCGCATCCCTACATAACAGGGTATTCCAAGCTTTTCAGACAAGGCGTCAGCCTGTTTCTGTGTTAACTCCCGGATCGGTGATTTGCCGCCTATTTCACCATATTTTTCAGTTACTTTAGGGGTGCGGCGGCTGACTATTATCCTGGCGATCAGAGGTTGAAGCCAGGCCGGGCCGATTTTGATAATTTCACGATCCGTAAACAGGTTAAGCAGAAACGGTCTTATGGCATCAGGAGAATCAGGTCCTCCCATTTGCAGCAGCAGTACAGCAGTCCGGTTCATTCAGGTATCCTCTGTTCATATAGTTGTCATTGATTAAAATATAACCTATAAGTAGTTTATTCGCGATGAAACAAAAAGAGGAAAATTTTAGAGGAGCATATACTAGCCTGTATTAATACAGATGATAGCAGGACAAAAGGACGGATTTTCAGTCTTTTCCTGAAAATGGATTTCAGAAGTTGATTATCTTTAGAATTTAAATGTTTTTATAAGTTTATAAGGGGAGGGTGAGGCCTAAACATGCTGATACCTTTGTTGCAATTTCCCCCGCCCAACTACATCTCCAATCCGCCATGGAGTGGTGGGATTTTTAGGACAAGTACAAAAATCAAACCGGAAGAAGATGATTTAATCCAAACTTGAGCCTCTTTCAAAAGTACCAAATTGTGTCATTCCGGCAGGCCTTAAGCCGTAATCCAGATTTTAACTGACTGAAAAGACTGGATCCCAGATAAAGGCCTTCGGGGATGACAATCTTTTTGAAAGAACCTCACTTGTAAAGAAGAATTCTTTAATGGACGCTGATATCCCTGTTTTAAAAAAACATCCCTGTCCGGATTGCAACTTTTGTCAATTCTGTTCCGATGATCGTTGCAGGATTTGCATGGACAGGAGATGCTGCCGCAGGCAGCTCTCACAGTATGAACAGATTGCGCTTTATGAACAGATAAATGCTAAAAAGGCTGAAACCTGATCCCTTTGAATCTACCCCATCCCCACCCTTCCCATTGAAGGGGAGGGAGTAATTGGAACTGTTAATTCCTGCCGTTAGCCTTACAGCAGCTTGATCCCTGCCAAATCCTTTGAGCGCTTTACGGCAGCGTCAACCGCATCCATAATAAGTCCATGCAGGCCGCCAGCTTCCAGGGTGTGCATGGCGTGAATAGTTGTTCCGCCCGGGGAGCTGACCCTGTCACGTAATACTGCCGGATGCTCACCACTCTTTTGCAAAAGCTGGGCTGCTCCCAGTACTGTCTGAACTGCCAGTCCACTTGATACTTCCCTGGGCAGACCGTTTTTTACTCCAGCATCAGTCAGTGCCTCAATAAATGAAAATACGTAAGCAGGCCCGCTGCCTGAAACCCCTGTAACTGCGTCCATCTGACGCTCTCCAACTTGATAAACTGAACCTACCAGACCAAACAGCTCCTGAGCCAATTCAAGATCGGCCTCAGTAGCCCTTCTGCCTGCACAGATAGCAGTGGCGCCTTTAAGAACCAGCGCTGGAGTGTTAGGCATAGCACGGACAATTCTGACCCCGTTATGAAGAGACTCTTCAATCAATGTGGTTGATACGCCGGCCATGACTGAAATAACAAGTTTCTGATTGTCAATTGAGCTTTCAAGCCCTGAAAGTACACTTGCAGCCATCTGTGGCTTGATAGAGAGTATGATGACATCCGCATCACGTGCTACATCATTGTTGTCTTCGCTGGTACGGATGGAGAGTGTGGATGACAGGTGGGCCCGTCTGCCTGGTAAAGGTTCAGCAACTATGATATTGCGAGGTGCCATCCCGCCTGCAATCATACCACTGATAATTGCCTCCGCCATGTTACCGCCACCAATAAAACCTGCAATGCTGCTCATCAGCATCAGACACCCCCTGTTTTGATTTCAGACTGTATGGCATGCGCCAGTTTGTCACTGGTTTTTTTGTCATCGGCACTACTCTTGGTAATCAGGATTACACCGACACACACCAAGGCTATGCCGGCCCATCTTAAGAGCGATATCTCTTCATGCAGCAGGTATTTGGCCAGCAGGGCCACCAGTACGTAGTTAAGAGCCTGCATTGGTAGCGCAACGGTAAGGTCCTCCCATGAAAGCACTGCCAGCCAGAGAAAGAAGAAAAGTGCCAGCATTGCTGTCCCCAATACAATCTTCCATTCTGTCATGGCCTTCAGCGCTACATCAATTATCCCCTTCAGATTCATGGTTGAAAGGTCACCCAGTTGTTTCATTCCTTTGGCAAGCAGTATATCTCCAATAGTTCCGGCAGCCACAGCCAGAATCATAATGATGATGGTCTTAAACATTTGCTTTAATATCTCCACGATAGTTAGTCAGCATAATTTTGAGTTGTTGCAGGCGTTCGCGTACCCTGGGTGACAAAAGGGCTGTCAGTTCATCTTCATGATGATAATCAGGCATCCTGCGACTGATCTCGGCATCCGGCAGGTAGCCTGGATGAAAATAGACCTCGCTGGCGCCGGTTTGTAACCGGCCAAGTATCTCCAGCAGATAATCTTCGGTCATTCTGCCAGAGTTAAGCACCCCTTTGACCTCTTCTGCTGTTGAAATACCATAATATTTAAGGGTTGGCATTGCATGGCCAGCGAGTGCACCAAAGATTATACGTTCTAAAGTCTTACCAACCATTCGAGAACGATCAATTCGAAGATTTTCCCAAAGCCGCTCTCTGGTGATCCGGAAGCTGGAAATTCCATGGAGTGGCATAAGTTCAGACAACAGGGCAAATACAGTAGGATGCATCTGGATGTTCAAATGACCGTCAATGTGGCTTAAACTGATACCTGCATTTTTTACTTTAAGTATCTGGGCTTCAACTTCCTTGCGTAACTGTGACCTGATAGTCGGATCAAAAAATAGTTTCATACCCATAGAGACCGGATTATCAGGAAAAAAGCCGTTGATTCCAACTAGACCTGGAATCTGCTCCGGTGGCAGTACCGGTTTGCCCTGAACAAGGGTAAGATGAAGGCCCACTTGCAGATTTGGATTTCTTCTGGCTATATCAACAGCCTCTTCAAATGCATCGCCACCTGCCATTAATGAGGTCTGGGTTAATATCCCCTGTTGCCAGGCAATTTCAACAGCACGGTTTACGCCGCTGGAAAGGCCGAAATCATCGGCGTTTACAATCAGTTTGCGCTGGACTGGCATTGCTTGCGTTTACGCATGTAATCAAGATATTGCCTGCCCTCTTTAAGCAGTTTTTTTCGCTCAGCGCTGTTAACAAGCATTTTGCCTATACTGCGTAGAATATACTTGGGACGAAAATAGAACTTGTCGTAAAATTCCTCAACCGAGTTGAATATCTCGACGTTGGTCAGATCAGGATAGTTGATTACGCAGTTTTGATGGCCAGTGTTGTCAATGAAATCATCGGAAGATATCCAGCCCTGCTCTTTGGCCATGTTGTAGAACTCTGTGCCAGGGTACGGAGATGCAAGTGATGCCTGGATAGAATTAAGGTCGAGCATTTTTGCATACTCGATTGTTTCACGGATGGTCTCTTTTGTTTCGCCTGGCAGCCCCATAATAAAGGCGCCATGTACAGATAATCCCAGTTTTTTGCAGTCTTTGGTAAACTGGATCGCCTGCTCTTTTGTTACTCCCTTTTTTATGTTTTTGAGTATTTGTGCGTTGCCGGATTCATACCCTACCACAACATGACGCAGGCCTGCTTCACGCATTATTTTCAGTGTCTCGTAATCACAATTTGCGCGAGAGTTGGCAGTCCATGAAATACCAAGCTTTTTAAGCAGGTTGGCAACATCGCGTGCATGTTTGGGGCTGGCTGTAAAGGTGTCGTCATCAAAGGAGAGCTCACGCATTTCAGGAATATTTTCAGTAATCCATTTTACCTCTTCATACACATTTTGTGCGGAACGTGTACGCATCCTTCTGCCGGAAAATGTCTGGGGCCAGAGGCAGTAGATACATTTTGAAGGGCAGCCACGACTGGAATAGATTGAAACATATGGATTTTTGAAGTGCGGGATTACATATTCAGAGATTGGCAGATCCCGTCTGTAAACCTGGGCTACAAAGGGCAGTGCATCAAGGTCTTCAATCAACGGGCGATCAGGAGTGTGAACCACCTTGCCATCCTTAACAAAGCTGATGCCATCTACCGTTGACCATTCACGACCTTCGCAAAGCTCTTTAGTTGAGTAATCAAACTCCCCGCGGCAGACTATATCAATAGCCCCGTTGCCAGCATTAAGGGACGCATCAGGCAGGATGGTGACATGGGGACCGGTCAGTACAGTGATGATTGCAGGTTTTACCTCTTTAATCCGCCGGGCTGTTTCAATGTCAAGATTCAGGGTGGGGGTGGATGTGTACATCACTACCATATCAAAATCTTTGGCAATCTTAATGCAATCTTCCAGGGTAAGCTTCTGAACCGGTGCATCCACAACCCGGCTCCCATTAATCATGCCGGCCGGAAAGCAGAGCCAGGTGGGATACCAGAATGAAGTGACTTCACGGGAAGCCTGATAACGGGCACCAGCGCCGCCATCAAAGTCTTCAAAGGTAGGCGGGTTCAGAAAAAGCGGCTTCATTACAACTCCTTGATTTATGTATTGGGGTGTTACTTTATAGGTATAGGGCAATAAAAGTCAAGAACAGTGCAGGAAGGCAGGAAGGGGTGGTCAGGATTTGTTAACGGTTAACTGATGTAAACAGGGCATAAAGCAGAGAGACAACAGTGGCTGCATTTTGGTGATTTACGACATACCTGTTTTCCAAGTTCAACAATCAATGCATGATATTCATTAAAAAGGTAGAGTTCATGCGGCAGGTGGTCCATAAAGTACTTTCTCAACTCATCGTAGCTAATCCCCTCAGTTACAATCCCCAGTCTGCTGTATATCCTTCTGGTATAGGAGTCAACCACAAAACTTGGCTTGTTGCCTGCGTAAAGCAGTATAGAGTCAGCAGTTTCCGGTCCAATCCCTTTGATATTAAGCAGCTCAACTCTTGTCTGTTGCCAGGGATGTGAAAAAAGTCTCTCAAAACTCCCCTGGTGTTCCTGTTTAAGAAAAAAAATAAATTCTTGTAATCTTGAGGCCTTGAGATTGTAGTATCCGGTTGGTCTGATCAATTCTGCAAGTTCGTCTTTTTTCAGGCTGGCAATTTTGTCAAGAGACAGCGCATCTGCTTTCTTAAGGTTTGCTATTGCTTTTTCTACATTGTTCCAGTTCGTGTTCTGGGTAAGGATAGCACCTGCACAAATCTCAAAAGTGGTTTCGCCAGGCCACCAGTTACGTGGTCCGTAGTTTGCCAGCAACCTGTAAAATATTTCCTGCAGCAGATTAACAGGCATGGCTTTTTGAGATGATCAGGGACGACGATGTTCGTCCTTTATACATGGTTGGCCTTACCTCTCAGCCTCAACCAGCAGATCTTCAAGGGGGTGTTTCTTTTCTAAAGGCACAATTTTTACCTTTATGGCTCCTTTACCCAAAAGGCCAATCTGCCTGGCAGCGTTACGCGACAGATCAATCAACTGAAACGTACGTTTACGACAGCGGTCGTTAATGACTACCGGTACCTTTTGTCCTGTTTCAAGGTTTGTTACAGTCACTGTGGAACCAAGGGGTAGAACCGCATGGGCAGCAGTCAGTTTTTCGGGATTATATGGTTCTCCTGAGGTTGTCGGGCGTCCGGTAAACCTGGATGCGTAATAGCTGGCCACCCCGATGGTTGGATCCGCCATTTCTGTTTCACCCCTCACCAGCACTTCCAGCAGCCGGGCATCGGAAAGCTCTTCCCGATCTGTTTCTATGGACGCAACTGCACTGGTTGATATTAACAGAACGATTATGAGCAGAAGTCGTATCATTTTAAATACCCCCTGATTCCATCCGAAAACCGGATTGGTTGGAAATTAAATGTCTCTCTCCAGCAGCCGTTACAGATGTTTTCTTCCAGCAGCATCTGAAGCTGAT
The DNA here is from genome assembly GCA_020721175.1 of Trichlorobacter lovleyi. GTDB lineage: Bacteria > Desulfobacterota > Desulfuromonadia > Geobacterales > Pseudopelobacteraceae > Trichlorobacter > Trichlorobacter lovleyi_A. The sequence continues at coordinate 7,796 of DYNH01000021.1, forward strand.
CCGTAGTGATCGGGAATACCCTGAATCCCTCTAATGCCTTTATAACAGGCTTCATTACAGACAAAGGCAGAGCCGGTTTGAAAGGGTGAGACTTGCCCATTGCCTCAGATATTGCATCAAGCAGTTCTCTATAGGTCAATCTGTCTTCGCCGCACAGTTCGTAAGCTTTACCAATTGTTTCGGGCATATCCAGCGCATCAGCAAAGCATCGTGCCGTGTCTGTGACATGTATCGGTTGAAGCCTGTAATTACCGTCGCCCATTGTAGGCATTACCGGAGCGAGTTTGAGGTTGCCAGCAAGCATGTTCACAAAGGAATCGCCGGGACCAAAGATCAATGAAGGACGAAATATTGTCCATGCAAGGCTGCTGCTGCGCACGATCTCCTCTGCCCGCCATTTGGTGCGATGATACATTGAGACTGCGTCAATTCTGGTTCCCAATGCGCTCATCTGCAGATAACGCAAGACTCCGGCATGTTGGGCTGACTGCACCATGCTTGATGTTGCATTCAGATGCAGTCGCTCAAAGGTTATTCCTCTGGCAGGAAACTCACGAATAATCCCTACCAGATTGATAATTGCATCACACCCTTTCATTGCAGATAAGTAACTGGCTGCATCAGCTACATCTCCGGCATGATATCTGACACCCTTTATTTTTGAATCGCTGTGAGAGTGATTCAGCAGAATCAGTTCATGGCCCCTTTTCAACAGCTCAGTTGTAAGGTGCCCGCCAACAAACCCTGTACCGCCTGCAATAAATATTTTCATCTGATTAGCTCCAGTTATGAAGATATTCCAGCAATTTTAAGTGTTAGCCATGCCGTTACAGCATAACGCAAGAACTTGCCGCTTACAACCAGAAGCAGAAAACTTGTAAATCTGACATTTAAAAGTCCGCCAACCAGACATAAAGGGTCCCCCACCACCGGTAGCCATGAAAACAGCAGGGACAGTAACCCGTATTTATTATACCATGCCTCGGCCCTTTGTCTTTGGTGATTGGTGATTCTGCAGAGTCTTTCAAACAGCCAGGTGTTGCTGTAACGCCCTATAAGCCAGTTAGTACATGCCCCCAGAGTGTTCCCTGCCGATGCTGTAAATACCGCTGCAGCAGGGTTATAACCGTTTAGCAGCATAATCGCAAGCAGCCATTCTGAACCGACAGGGACAACTGTAGAGGCAAGAAAACTGACTGTGAACAGTGCAGGAAATCCGGGTTGCTTCAACCATTGAAGCAGCAGATTATAATAAAATGAAAGATCATCTCCAGATAACAGCAATGAATATTCCCTCAAAAATTGCAGAGCTTACCAAAAAAGCCTGTCATCCCCGAATTGATTCTATCGGGGATATGGTTTTAGAGCCAACACCAGATTCCCGATTACACCCTCGGGAATGACACTATTTGATAGCGTACTGATTAGTTACCGTTTTATTATGTTTATTTTCAATAACTGCTTGAATTTCCTATTGTAAATGCTATATAGATAATTTCTGTCATATTTAATAAGGCTCTTTTTCTGAGTAACTTCACGTAAAACATTTGGTATGGGTGTTATACGTATTTTTTGAAGCACTGTCTTTATTTACTTTTTTAGTCCTGATTCAGAAGATATAAAGGAGTTGGCAGCCTAACGGCAAAAGAGAGCTATTCCAGGGCAACATTCAGTTGAAGGCAGGAGTGAATATCATTTGTTACCCTTTGTGTGACATACAACCAAACCATAAAAAGGAGAGAGAAACGATGCACAGAATGATCAAGGTTGTAATGCTTTTGTTACTATTGCAGTTGGCTGTACACGTAGACGCTGCGGAATTGAAGCTTGGCCATATTGACCTGCAACGTCTTGTTGCCCAGAGTGAAGCAGGAAAAATTGCCCGTGAGGCCTTTACAGTTAAAAACAAAAAATTTCAGCAAGATGTTGACAGCCGTTCAAAGAAACTAAAAACAATGAAGGAACAGTTGGAGGCTGAATTAAGGGCCATTCCTAAGGGGCAGAAACCTTCACAAATTCTTCAGGACAAAGAGAAGGAGTACGGTGTTCAGGCAAGGGAACTGCAACGCCAGCTTGATGGTTACAACCAGGAACTGAAGGTGTACGATGCAGAGTTAACTCGCAAGGTGCTGGAGGAGTTCAGTCCGATTCTTAACGAATACGCCAGGGTTAACAAGTATGACTATATCTTCCGAGGGCTTGACGGCATGGCCTTTGCTGATAAAAAGCGTGATCTGACTGATGAGCTGATCAAAGAGTTCAACAAAAAAAGAAAGAAATAATTAATGGTAACTGGTTAGTATAATTGGAGAGCGCAGGCATCCTGCCTGCGTTTCTAGCAGCTTTATGCTCGAACAGTTTTTCATCTTTAACAACGATGTAAGTGACAAACCCGCTTGCAAGGCGGTCAAGATGCCCACCTTCCATAATATGCTGAATAGTTACAATATGGGATTTGGTCCTGTATGATCTGGGGGATGATTAAGCAGACTTCCTTGGTTCATCAGTGTTGCTTTCAGTTGCAGCAGGCGGTACAGCGGTGTCGTACTCCGGATTTTCAGCCTTTTTTTTCTTGATAAGCTCTTCAACCTCAGACTTTCTTGACTCTTCCTGGACATTCTTCTGAAAATCTTCGGATGCCTTTTTGAATTCCGCCAGCCCTTTTCCAAGTGACTTGGCCAATTCCGGCAGCTTGTGGGGTCCGATTACTATAAGTGCTATTACCAGTATGACGATCATTTCAGGCATTCCAATTCCGAACATGGTCGTTTCTCCTTGTTTTTTATACTGCTGTAAACTTAATTTTTTACATTAAAGCGTTATTAAGGCATGTTAGGCAACAAAAAAATGAACTGCTTGTTATAGTGATTTTTTACATCTATATGTATGCACAAAAAATAACCATTGTTGTTTAAATATTAATCAGGAGCTTTAAGTGTCAATGCTTCATCCGCTTGCTATTGCAGGTCTGCTGTTACCGCACAACGTCATGCTCGCCCCCCTTGCAGGCATTACCAATCATGTTTTCAGGCTTGTATGCAGGTATCAGGGGGCTTCACTAGCCTTTACCGAGATGATCAGTGCTAACGGCATGGTTCGTGAAGGTGTTAAAACGCTTGCTTTACTTGCAAGCTCACCGGATGATTGCCCACTTGGTGTACAGATTTTCGGGGAATCCCCTGAGTTATTGGCCCAGTCTGCTGTTATGGTAGAACACCTGGCAGGCCTGATCGATATAAACATGGGCTGCCCGGTGCGCAAGGTTGTTGGAACTGGCGCCGGAAGTGCCCTGCTTAAAGATCCTGCACAGATCGCAAATATCATCAGATCAGTGCGTAAGGCCACAACACTGCCTCTGACAGTCAAAATCCGCAGCGGCTGGAACTGTGGCGACAATACCTGGCTTACTGCTGGACAAATAGCAGAAGCAGAGGGCTGTGATGCAATTACACTGCATCCCCGCAGTCGTAACCAGATGTTTGGTGGCAAGTCAGACTGGCAGAAAATAGCTGCACTTAAAAAGATTGTAAAAATTCCTGTAATAGGCAGTGGAGACCTGTTTACACCTGAAGACTGTAAGCGAATGCTTGAAGAAACCGGTTGTGACGGTGTTATGATTGCCAGGGGGGCTCTTGGTAATCCCTGGATTTTTCAGCAGACCATGGACCTGCTTGAAGGCAGGATTGTTACGCCGGTGACTTTAAAAGAAAGGGCAGACATGGTGGCAAAACACCTTGATATGTATTGTCATGAGCTGGGAGAAGCCGTTGCAGTCAGGGAGATGAAAAAACATCTCGGTTGGTATCTCCGTGGTTTACCAGGCGCAGGGGCTTTGCGAAAGGCAGTAAACAGTTCCTCTGATAAAGAAGAGCTGGTTAGTTTGGTAGCAGAGATCAGGCAGACAGGGGGCTGATAAATAAAGTGCAGACAGAATCGGAATTACGGGGATATGCTCTTACCGTGCTTGACAGTGTAGGAGACGGTGTCGTGGTGATCAACAGGCAGGGACGTATCACACTGATGAACCCTTCTGCTGAAGAGTTGACCGGGCGTTCAAGACGTCAAGTTATAGGAAGCAGATTTTCTGAAGTTTTTTGCACAGAGCCACTTTTGGTTGAAATGATTGAACGAACCTCTGCCAGCGGCGTCTCTCTTTCAGACCAGGATAATGTTGTGCTGAACAGCTTCGGAAAAACTATTCCGGTCAATGCAACCACATGTCCGCTGATGCGGCATGATGGTGAATCAATAGGTGTTATCCTTACCCTGCGCGACCTGACATCTATCCGTGAGCTGGAGGCAGCGGTCAGACAGGCTGACCGGCTTTCAACCCTCGGAACCCTGGCCGCAGGCCTGGCCCATGAGGTTAAAAATCCGCTGGGAGGAATCAAGGGGGCAGCACAACTGCTTGAACGGGAGCTTGATGCTGATAGTGATCTGCAGGAGTACCCGCGGGTAATGATTCGCGAAACAGAGAGGATAGACAGAATCATACGCCAGCTTCTGGAGCTGGCCTCGCCCCGTGGGCCTCGCTATGCAGCAGTTAATCTTCATCTGGTTCTTGGTGATATAATCCTGTTGCAGCGTGAATCGGCAGACAGTCGGGAAGTTACGGTATTAACCAGTTTTGATCCCAGTATTCCTTCGATTATGGCAGATGAGTCACAACTGATTCAGGTGTTCCTCAACCTGATTCGAAATGCGCTGGAGGCGATGCCGGACGGAGGAAGACTAACAGTGTCCAGCCGGGTGCTGTCTGAATATCAACTGGCGCGTAATGAAAAACGTTCACGCATGGTCTGTGTAGATGTCTCTGACACCGGGAAAGGTATCCCTTCCGAGAATCTGCCCAAGGTGGGTACGCCGTTTTTCAGTACAAAGGATACTGGAAACGGATTGGGACTGGCAATCTGTCACAAGATTATTGCTGATCATCGAGGGATAATGAAGGTTGAATCAAAGCCGGGGAAAGGCACCAGGGTCAGTGTGCTGCTGCCGCTGCTGCAATCCACTGTGAAAGGATAATATTTTTATGGCATTGCATCGGATACTGGTGGCTGATGATGAAGAGAGTATGCGTTGGGTTTTGTCCAAGGCATTGCGCAAGAAAGGTTATACGGTTGATCTTGCCAGTGATGGAAGTCAGGCGTTCAGGCAGGTAAGGGAACAGTCTTACGATCTTGCAATAGTTGATATAAAGATGCCGGGTATGAGTGGACTGGAACTTCTTGACAAGGTGCGTGAGGTCAGACCGGATATGCTGGTGGTGGTTATGACCGCAGAAGCCAGTATGACAAATGCTATTGAGGCCATGAAACGTGGTGCATATGACTACATAACAAAACCGTTTGATCTTGAGGTGATTGACGCAATTATAGAGAAGGTTAGCCGGGCAAAGCATGTCAGTAACCAGGTTACGCTGCTTAAACAGGAACTTAAAGAGTGTTATCAGGTAGAAAGGAATATTGTCGGCAACTCTTCTGTAATGCGTGATGTGTACAAGACCATCGGCAAGGTTGCCGGAAGTGACGTTACAGTGCTTATTCAGGGTGAATCAGGTACCGGTAAAGAGTTGATTGCACGTGCTATCCATTTTAATTCACCCCGGTTGGGCAAGCCGTTCGTTGCGATCAACTGTGCAGCAATCCCAAAGGATCTGCTGGAGAGCGAACTTTTTGGCAGTGAGCGAGGCGCATTTACCGGATCCGTTGAACGGAAGGGCGGCAAGTTTGAACAGGCTAATAAAGGCACAATCTTTCTGGATGAGATAGGAGACATGCCGCTGGATCTGCAGGCAAAGATTCTGAGGGTACTGCAGGAACAGGAGATAACAAGAATTGGCGGTTCGCAGAGCATTAATGTTGATGTGAGAGTTGTAGCCGCCACCAATCAGGATCTGATGGAAAGGGTGGGTAATCGTGAATTCAGGGAAGACCTCTACTACAGGCTTAATGTTGTCCCGATCAACCTCGCACCTTTACGTGAACGCAGGGAAGATATTCCTTTATTGATAGAATATTTTCTTGAAAGGGCCTGCGCTGAACTGCAGATGCCACTCAAGCAATGTGCACCTGAAGCGGTTAAGATGTTGTGCAATCACTCATGGCCAGGTAATGTTCGTGAACTTGAAAACACCATCAAGCGAGCAGTTATCCTTTCTAATGATCCGCTGCTAACCACAGCAGACTTTTTATTCGGGAATAACCGTCAGGAAAAAGTCCAGGATCTGCCGAGTGAGCATTCACTTGAATCACTGGTTGATATCAAGTTGCGCAGTTCAATGAACGGCATAGAAGAGCTGGAAAAGGGTGATATCTACGACCGTGTTATTGAACAGGTTGAACGTCCGTTAATCCGTTTTGCCCTGGAAAAGACCCGTGGTAATCAGGTGAGGGCCGCTGATATTCTGGGAATCAATCGGAATACCCTGCGTAAAAAGATAGTTGATTTGGGAATAACAATAAAAAAAGACTGAAAGGAAATTTCAGGTAAGGCGGGGAATCTGTTTATGCTGTTTAATCCGGTTGCAGGCTGGATTGTGATTCACTTTATCCAGCCTGCATTAATTCAAGCGTTACTTGCCAAGCAGTGCTTCTATTTTTGGCAGATCAAAACCCTCGATAATTCTTCCCATAATCATAAATGTTGGCGTAGCATCAATCTTTGCACTCTTTGCAATTGCCTGCTGTTCTTCAAGTAACCTGACTCCTGCCTCTGTAACCGTAATCTTGCTGTTGTCTATCCTGTCCAGACTGCCTGACATGACTTCATAGTACAGCTTTGCCATGTCACTTCCTGAAAGTATGTGTTGAACTTTTTTTCGTGCGTTAGGATGCATTGTCAGCGGTGTAAAGAAAACATAGCGTGTTATATCTGTACGCTTGTGAAAATATTCTGAAGCCTTTCTGCAGAACGGACAGTCCGGATCAGTAAATTCAATTACCTTTTTAGGTCCGTTGCCTATCACCACAGCCTTTGAAAGGTCAATTCCTGAAGCAATTGCACTGGTGGTAAAAAACTGGATGATTAACAGGGATAAAATAACAACTGTCGAGCGAATAGACATAAAGTCCTCCATTAATGTTCAGAAATCGGAAGTGTGATTGTAAACTCACTGCCAACGCCTTCACGGCTTTCAGCAGTGATCGTGCCTTGATGCGCTTCTACCGCAATCTTGCAGAATGAAAGCCCCAATCCTGCCCCGCCATTGCCTCTGCCCGGCTGGTTGCGGGCCTGGATGAAGCGGTTGAAGATATTTGGCAAGTCTGTGGCTGTAATACCCTCGCCATTGTCTTTAATCTTGAGTATCTGAATGAGCTTTGACTCTTCAGAAACGCCGCAGCAGCAAAAAACCGAAATTTCACCGCCTACAGGGGTAAACTTTACCGCGTTGGTCAGCAGGTTTGCTATTACTCTGGAAAATTTGTTTTTGTCAAGACAGATCAGCGGTAAATTTTCTTCAAGGCTTGTATTCAGATTGATCTGGGCATGTTTAAAGACCCCTTTAAAGCCATTAAGCACTTGCTGTGTCAAATCAGAAAGGTTAACCGGCCGTTTGTGAAAAACCATCTTTCCAGCTTCAAAACGTTGAATGTCCAGAAGGTTATCAATCATTGCAACAACTTCATTACAGCTTTCAATCGCAGAAAGCAGGTAACTTGCCTGTTCACGGTTAATCGAGCCAAGCCGTTTTTCACGCACCAGATCAATGGAGCCTATGGCAGCGGTGATCGGATTTTTCAGATCATGTGAAAGCATTGAAAGAAAATCCCGCTTGTCCCGTTCAAGGGACTTGATTGCCAGACAGCGTTCAATGCTTTTTATCAACTGTTCCGGACTGAAAGGAGCCATAAGGCAGTCAAGAGCGCCCTGTTTGTGACAGGCCAGATAGCGTTCCTTTTCGTTGGAATCCAGCAGCGCTATTACTGCCACCCCCTGTTTACCGGTTTCCAGAAGGTGATCAAGGGGGGGCAGGCAGTGTTCGTGTCTAGGTGAACCAAGCAGAACAAGGTCTATATGCTGGCTGAGCAGAATCTTGCCTGCTTCCTCACAGCTCGCTGCCAGATGAAGTTCGTAGCTGCTTTTTTTTAGTAACTGGTAGGCCAGCATTCCAGCCTCTGTACTGTTGTATACAATCAATACCTGTATAGAATCTGTCATGGCCTGCCTCCAATCGGAGCTTTCATAAACATCTCTGCAAGCAGCAGGTCTTCCGGGGTGGTTATTTTGATATTGCGGTAGTTTCCTTGAACTATAACCACTGATTCGCCACAGCGTTCAACCAGAGAACAATCATCAGTACCTTCAAAGGCTTCAGAAACTGCCTGCCTGTGTGCCCTCAGTATCTGGCTGAACCTGAAAGACTGGGGTGTTTGAGCCTGCCATAGCGATGATCTCTCAGGTGTAGCGATTGCCCTGCAGTTCTTTACAACCTTGATTGTGTCTTTTACCTGTACAGCTACCAGTGCAGCTACACCGGTTGCTGCAAGTTCAATCGAATTCTGCAGCATGGCTTGATCAATAAAAGGCCTCACGCCGTCGTGAATCAGGACTATATCATCATCTTCTGCATAATCCATCAAGGCGTTCAGGCCGTTCATAACCGACTGTTGACGTTCGGCACCACCAGATACAACAGATAACACTTTGGATAGCTGGTATCTTTCAATAACCTCTCTGCGGCAATAGGTTATCTCATCTTCAGGAATAACCAGTATTACGCCAGACACTAACGGACTGTCCTGAAATATCTGAAGGGTATGTGCAACGATCGGCTTGCCTGCCAGTTCAAGGTACTGCTTATTGATTGAGGCGCCCATTCTCTTGCCCATGCCGGCAGCAGGCACCAATGCAAATGAACGTTGGCTGCTCATACCTTTTTCTCTGTCAACTGGAGCAGTGCAGAGGCTAGCAGCGGGATGTCGTTGTTGTTCAGTGTGCGTACATCAAGCATAAAACGGTCTTTCTGAAGCCTTCCCACAACAGGCGGCGTTGTTTTGCGAAGCAGCAGTTCCATCTGGTTGGGTGTCATGCCTTCTATGGCTACTTCAATCACAAAGGTAGGTAATTTCAGGAGTGGGAAAGAGCCGCCACCCGGACTTGAGAAACCGTCCTTCAGTGATAAGCTGAAACCTGTTGGAAGCAGTTCTTTCAAACGTCGCATCATACTGCGCGCCTTACCTGATAACTGCTCCTGTGAAATGGTCAACATATTCAGGGTTGGAATCTCCGTAACTGCCTTACGTTCGTCACGATAAATCCTTAAGGTGGCCTCAAGTGCAGCAAGGGTCAGCTTGTCAATTCTCAGTGCCCTTAGTAGCTGATGGTGCTTCATTTTTTCTATCAGGTGTTTCCTTCCGACTATCAGGCCGGACTGCGGACCGCCTAGCAGTTTGTCTCCACTGAAGGTTACTATATCCGCGCCTGCCTGAAGGTACTGCTGAACTGTTGCCTCCCCGCTGATCCCGTAGCGGGAAAGGTCCACAAGGCAGCCGCTTCCTGCGTCAACCATAACCGGTATGCCTGATTTCTTACCAATCCTTGCCATCTCTTCAGTACCAACTTCCGCAGTAAAACCTACTACAGCAAAGTTACTTGTATGTACTTTTAACAAAAGGGCAGTCTGCTCTGTTATTGCGTTAATGTAATCCTTTGGGTGGGTTCTGTTGGTGGTGCCGGCCTCTATCAGCGTTGCGCCGCTCTGTCTCATTACATCAGGGATACGGAATGATCCACCGATCTCTACAAGTTCTCCTCTTGATACAATCACTTCTCGTCCTGAAGCAATGCATGAAAGCGCCAGCATAACAGCAGATGCGTTGTTGTTGACCACAAGTGCAGCCTCTGCCCCAGTCAGTTCACACAGCAGCCGGTCTGCATGAACGTATCGTTCCCCACGTTCTCCACGTTCAAGATCAAACTCAAGATTACTGTAACCCCACGCAGTGTCCAGTATGGCAGCTTTGGCTGCATCTGCCAGCGGCGAACGACCGAGGTTGGTATGCACCACAACGCCGCTTCCATTGATAACCCGACGCAGGCTAGGGGTTTCATCAGTGGCTATCTGTTGTTGTATCAGTTGCGTAATATATTGGGTGGAAAGTTCGTATTTCTCATCATCAGCAAGATTTTTACGCAGGCTGGCCAGTACGGTGCGAACGGCATTCTTAAGTACCATCTGGCCAGTAACCTGTTGCAAGCTGGCTATTTCCGGCCATGACAGCACCTTGTCCATTTTGGGTAATCTGCTTCTGATGTCACAAGATGCTTCATTCATAATCTTACCAGATATCCATCTCTTTATCTGTCAGGCAAGTGGACTCATCAATCAAAACCTTACCTCCATATTCAGCGTTCTTTCTCACCAGCAGCTCAGCAGCTTCACAGTCACGCTCTCTGAATGCAGCAATGATCTTCTTGTGTTCCTGTACAGATATGGCCATCCGACCTGGCTGTGAAAGAGACATCAGTCGCAGTCTCTGAAAACGTGTGACAAGCAGGTTGATCATTTCACGCAGTTTTTCATTGTCAGCCGACTTGATAAAGATATCATGAAAATCATTGTGTATTTTGAAGAACTGTTTGATGTCAGACTGGTCGCATAGCTCCGATAGCTTGTCATTGATCGCCTGAAGACGGTCTATTTCCTTCTCACTCAACCTTGTGCAGGCAAGCTTTGCGGCATAACCTTCAAGAATACTTTTGATTGCATAAAACTCTTCTATATCCTTCTGTGTGTAAGAGGTTACCACTGCTCCTTTTCTGGGAACAACCTTAAGATAACCCTCTGATTCAAGCTGTCTGAATGCTTCTCTGATAGGGGTGCGGCTTATACCGTATTTTTCAGCCAGTTCAGGTTCCGAGACGCGACTGCCGGATGTTATAGCGCCGGTTATGATGGCATCACGAATGTTTTCCAGTATCTTTTCTCTTAAAGTAAGATGTTTTTCCATTATTTTTTTCATTGTACACGCTCTGTAGGACATTAACTGCTTTTTTATTGTATACAGCATACAATTTTTGTCAATTGAATCCGTTTTATTTTAACAGGTTCTATGAAATTTACAGTGCAGATGCAGATATTTGAGGCTTGTGGCAACTGGTTTGTATATGATTAAATAGATTGTTCACGGGTCTCTTCAGGGTGACTTCAAACTAACCTGATGAAATCAGATAAACTGGCTGTTTAAAAGTTACCAGATTAAAAGAGGTTCAAAGTGAGGCTCTTGCAAAAGTCCCAAATCCTGTCATTTCCGAGTGTGTAATCGGAATCTGGTTTGTAACTGCCTGAAAACCCATATCCCCGATAGAGGCATTCGGGTAGAGTAGGGAACAGGTTTCACCCTGCCCCCCCTCATCAAACCGGAC
>DYNH01000174.1 GCA_020721175.1 Trichlorobacter lovleyi
CATCTTTTAGTCATAAACCGGGTGTCTGCAACTTCATCACCCGGCGCAGTTCATTATCCAGTACCTTCATATCAATCGGTTTTGGAATATAACCATCAAACCCTGCTTCCATAAGACGCTCCCGATCCCCCTTGAGTGCAAATGCAGTCAGGGCTACTATCGGTATATGAATCTCTTTTTCTGACTCTTCATCACGAATCAGGCGCGTGGTCTCCATTCCGTCCAGAACCGGCATCTGTATATCCATCAGAATCAGGTTTATGCCCCCCTGATGCCACTTCTCCAGCGCCTGCAGGCCGTTTTCTGCCTCAATAACAGAATACCCCTCCTGTTTTAAAAGCAGTTCCGTGGTGCGACGATTGACAGGTTCATCCTCAACCAGCAGGATTCTTAACTGCAAGGCTGGTTGCTGTTTCTGTTCTTGATCTGTCTCAGCCGGAAGGTCAGGTACAGCCGGAAATTTAAACGGAATATCGATCATAAAACTGCTGCCTTTGCCTGGCTCGCTTTCAAGATGTATGGCGCCACCCATCAAGGTTATCAGTTTCAGACAGATTGACAGCCCAAGACCGGTACCTCCGTATTTGCGTGATGTGGAGCTTTCGGCCTGACTAAATGGAACGAAGAGCCGCTGCTGTGCTTCATTACTGATTCCTATGCCTGTATCACTTACGGTGATTCTTACCAGGCAATCTGTGTCATGCTGTTCAATCAGTTTTGTACTAACTGTGATACTGCCCTGTTCTGTAAATTTAACAGCATTTCCAATCAGGTTGAGAACGATCTGTTTTACCCGTAACTCATCTCCAAGCAGTTCCTGCGGGATATCCGGTGAAAAATCTTTTATCAGCTTGAGTCCCTTCAGATTTATACGGGATATCTGGGTTGTAATCACATTGCTGATAGCCAGATGTACCGAAAAACTGGCACATTCCAGTTCTATCCTGTCAGCCTCAATCTTTGAAAGGTCAAGGATGTCATTGATCAGTGATAAAAGATTGTCTGCCGAAAGCTCAAGACCATCAAGATATTCTTGCTGTTCCGGCGTTAAATCTGTGTATCGCAGTACCTGGGCCATGCCGATCACGCCGTTTATGGGTGTGCGTATTTCATGGCTCATACTGGCCAGAAAATCGCTTTTTGCCTGATTGGCCCTGTCGGCTGCAATACGTGCCTCAGCAAGTTCCTGTATCTGATTCTTAAGCACAACCGCCATCTCGCGAAAGTTGTTTGAAAGTCCGTCCACTTCACTGATGCTGGACTCGGGCCATACCGGTTCATGATCCCCGCTAAGCTTTGCTGGCAGTTCTCGGGTAATTTTCTGCAGATTTGTAATTGTACGTGACAAGCTACGGCTGATCATTATGGATAATAGAGTCACAAACAACATCAGGCCAAGTATTATACCGAGGGCCAGGTTGGCGTTTTTAACAAGATTTGCAATAACAGGCTTAAAGGAGATTTCGGTAATCACTTGCCACAGGAGATGCTGATCAACCTGCTGCTGATGGAGATAAAAAGAGCTGTTCCAGCGTTGCATGACGCTACTGCCTGGGCGGACAGGCGGTATCCAGTGACTTACGCCAAAAGGCAATCTGGTGTTAACAAAACCTTCACCTGTTGTATAAAGGCTGCCTGCTGTCAGGTCTTTCCGGGTGCTGACCAGCACCAGACTGTTGCGGTCAACCAGGGTAATCTGACCTGGAATCCCATGTAACAGATTAGTGACAAAACGTTTGAGAGGTTCTGTGCTTAAAGAGGCTATGATACTGCCCTTGAACTCTTTTGCTGCACCAAACGGCATTACTACGGGGATAATGGGTTCTGTTACGCCACTGCGGGCAATAACCAGATCTCCAACTGTCCATTTTCCGGTTGCTACAGCAGATCTGATATGTTCCCGGTCAGACAGGTCTACTCCGATTGAAGGCTGTCCGTCCGGGTATATTGAAGGACTGTATGCAACCGTACGCTGTCTTGAGTCCAGCAGGCCCAACCGCTTGAAGATAACTGATCCGTTTCTGAATTTTTCGATCTGCAACTGAATGGATGCATCACCTGCCCTGGGATTCTGCGGTAAGGTGGCGGCAAGGGATTGAATGGTATCACGGTTGTATTCAAGCCAGTAGATGACATTATTAGCGGTTGCCCTACCCAGCTCAGCGGTTTTTTTGGCCAGTTCCCTCTCGTATTCTGCTGTCTGAATCCTCACCATAATTGTTGTGAAAACAAGCGATGTCAGGGTTGAGATCAGCATCAGCGCAGTAAATATATACTGTCGCATGGTTGGAAGATTTTCAACTGCTTCGGTTCTTTTTTTGCTCTTGAGTATCAGAAACAGGCTCTGAGCCAGCATTGCGTTTAATATGCCATTAACAGCCTGCTTCATTACAATCAGCAACACTGAGGCAGACGACATGTTCATTACCACACCGTAGAAAAACCAGACCAGCAGAGGTCCTGGCAACAGCCAGTAGATGATGTCACAGCCAAGCAGATTCAGGCGCCTGCGGCAAAGCAGACCGACAAAGGCAACCTCTGCAGTAAAGATAATGATGGCCCAGGGGTGGTGCCAGAGCAACAGAGTGCAGCCAGCCGCAATTATACCTGAAATCAGCCCTGCTGTCAGGCCATAGCTTAAAAGGGCTGACATCACAAAAAAGGTTCCAAATAAAAAATCAACATTAAAAAACAGCTCAAAACGGAACCAGTTGCCGACGAAACCCATCGCCCCCAGGGCTACGCCTGCCAGTATGGCTTGTCTGTGTTGTTTCATTTGCTACTCCCATTGTCAGTATCAATTTATAATTCTGCCACTGAATGCTTGATTGTCAAGGCTGATTCTGCTGTTTAACAGCCTCAGATAAAAGCTGTTGACATGTAGGTTTCAATTCTATAGGAATTCCATTCACTAAGGTTAAATATCATCAAAAGGAGTGCTGTTTGGTATGGATAAGCCCTTGGTTGGAATTCTGATGGGAAGTGACAGCGATCTGCCGGTTATGCAGAAGGTGGCTGAGGTTTTGACACAGTTGGGGATTCCCTGGGAGATGGATATCAGTTCTGCCCACCGTTTGCCTGAAAAGACCGCAGATTATGCCCGTACTGCGCGTGAACGGGGGATTGAAGTCCTGGTCTGTGGTGCCGGTATGGCAGCACATCTGGCCGGTGTAGTTGCATCTCATACCACTTTGCCCGTAATCGGAGTACCGCTTAAATCCGGAGAACTTGCCGGACTGGATGCGCTTTACTCCACAGTACAGATGCCGCCAGGCATCCCTGTGGCTACCGTGGCGATTAACGGAGGAAAAAATGCAGGGTATCTGGCTGCCTCAATCCTCTCCATCAAGAGGCCGGAGCTGGCTGAGTCCCTGGTGCGGTTCCGGGAGGCTACCAGGAAAGAGCTGGAGGCAAGATCAAGCGAGCTGCAAACAGAGATACGCAAGAACAGACAGGGGTGAGCTATGAAAGAGATTCAAAAATTTATTCATGGTTTCAGAGGTTTTCAGGAGGAATATTTTCGTTCTGATCATGAGCTGTTCAACAGTCTGCAAAAAGGACAGCGCCCCAAAGTGCTTTTAGTGGGATGCAGCGATTCAAGAGTTGATCCGTCACTGATGGTGCGATCTGAACCTGGTGACCTGTTTATTATCCGCAATGTTGCCAATCTTGTCCCACCCTGTGAACATGACCATTCCTATCACGGCGTCAGTGCGGCCCTGGAGTATGCTGTCTGCCACCTGATGGTGGAACATATCATCGTTCTTGGTCATTCAAACTGCGGAGGAATTCGTTCATTGATGGAAGGTATTCCGGATGACAGCCACAATGAATATATCAGTAAATGGGTAAATATTGCAGCGCGGGCCAGAAAGAAGGTGCTTGATACATTTTCAGGCTCCACGCCGGAGCGGCAGGCAAAGGCCTGTGAACATGCGTCCATCCTTGTTTCACTGGAAAACCTGCTGACCTTTTCATGGGTCAGGGAGAGGGTTGATGCCGGGTTGCTTGACCTGCACGGCTGGTATTTTGAGATTGAGACCGGCAATCTTTACAGTTACCATCCTGCCAGTGGAGAATTTGAACTGCTGGTTTGATCCGGCCCTCTATATGCGGGAGCAGTAAAGGGAGATTAACAATTCTGCAAGCCTGATAGTCTTATCAACCCCATAATTTTTGCCACAAGGCCATGATGATTTCAAAGGCGATCAGAATTATGATGATCCACTCAAGACGTGCGGAACGTCGGGCATGGGAAAGTCCGGAAAAGACATCGGTAACATCAAGCAGGGTTTCAGCCTTATGCTTGATCTCCTGGTAGCGAGGGCGCAGCTCAAAAAGGTTGGATATGATGAGATAAAAACGATCAGCCTCCTCGTTATCCCAAGTGATCTCAGGTTTGTCCAGCACCATAATATGTGCTATTGAGGTATATTTGAAGTTTAGAACGGTTGAAGCCAGCCTGGCTAAATCCTTGTCCGGTAGTTCCAGTACCCCCTGTCCCAACCGGTTAATCATCACTCCCACCTCGTCAAATACCGTATCAACTCGTTCTTCGATCATCTCCAGCGCCACTGATTTGGCAATTACAAAACAGATGATCTCAAGCAACTCTTGTTTAAATTCCGGCATGATGGCGCTGTCATTGGTTATGGAAGAAGCAGACGCCGGGTCTATCTCCAGTTGGTAATCTTCTCTGAAACGCAACTGAGGCTGGTCTTTCAACTGTTCCAGATGCTGCTTTAGCCCCTCAATACAACGGGCAATAATATCATCGCTACAGTTAAGAAAGACCATTCCTCCAAAGTAATAGAGATACACCCAGACAGAATCACCAGGTCCCGATCTGGTAAATGTGATCGGATTGAGACGCATCGGCTCTTCCCAACGATATTTTCTGTCAATTCCAAGACGGGTTGCCAGACGATTCAAATCCAGCTCGCCACCGACAGCAAAGGCAATAAAGCGATAAAGGCTGGTTACCTGCTCAGACATTTTATTACTCTCCTTCAGAACACTAACCTGTTAAAAA
>DYNH01000022.1 GCA_020721175.1 Trichlorobacter lovleyi
TAGTCTCGTTCCCACGCGCTGCGTGGGAATGCAGTTACGGCGCGCTGCGCCGCGTATATGAGGCATTAATGCTTCGCCTTTGCTGACACGAAAATCAAAGCAGATGAAACATGCTTTGCCACTACATAAACAGCATTAAAATGCCGTTCGCAGTATAACTTGTAAAATATGCGCATAGAAGCTTTTTATTTCTTCATCTTGTGTTATAAATACACTAGTTATTTTATTTTATTCAGGAGGCAGTTATGAGCGAAATAGTTGAAATCTATGCACGGGAGATACTGGATTCCCGCGGTAATCCGACACTTGAGTGCGAAGTGTTTCTTGAATCAGGCGCATTTGGACGTGCCGCTGTTCCTTCCGGTGCCTCAACTGGCGAGCGTGAGGCACTTGAGCTGCGTGATGGTGATAAGGGACGTTATCTTGGCAAGGGAGTTATGCAGGCGGTTGATAACGTAAACAGCAGGATAGCTGATGAACTGATCGGCATGGAGGCCAGTGATCAGGTTGCTGTTGACCGGAGAATGCTTGATATGGACGGCACAGAATTCAAGAGCAACCTTGGAGCCAATGCAATACTTGGGGTATCTCTGGCAGTTGCCAAGGCCGCCGCTGAAGAAGCCGGCCTTCCACTCTACAAATATATCGGCGGTACTAATGCCCGTGAACTGCCTTTGCCTATGATGAACATCATCAACGGAGGAGCGCACGCCGATAATAATGTTGATATACAAGAATTTATGATCATGCCAGCCGGCGCCTGCTGCTTTGCCGAGGCATTAAGAATGGGCGCTGAAATTTTTCATGCGCTTAAAGGGGTATTAAAGTCCAAAGGATATAACACTGCTGTGGGGGACGAAGGTGGGTTTGCACCTGACCTGAAATCCAATGAAGAGGCTTTACAGGTTATCATGGAGGCAATTGTCAAGGCTGGATATAAACCGGGTGAAGACGTGGTTCTGGCACTGGATGTGGCATCTTCTGAACTTTTTGACAAGGAAAGCGGACTTTATACCCTGGAAAACGAACCCAAAAAAGAAAAAACTGCTGAGCAGATGGTTGACTTCTACGAGGATCTTGTCAACAAATATCCGATTATATCCATAGAAGACGGCATGGCAGAAAACGACTGGGATGGATGGAAACTTATGACTGACCGGCTGGGCAAGCGGATTCAGGTTGTTGGTGATGACCTTTTTGTAACAAATCCAGCTATATTGAAAGAGGGAATAGAGAAAGGAATCGCAAACTCAATACTAATCAAGCTGAACCAGATTGGCACACTTACCGAGACACTTGAGGCCATTGAAATGGCAAGACGTGCCGGTTACACAACAGTTATTTCACACCGTTCAGGCGAGACCGAGGACACTACACTGGCAGACCTTGCCGTGGCTGTCAATGCCGGTCAGATCAAAACCGGTTCTCTGTGCCGGACAGATCGGGTTGCCAAGTATAACCAGTTACTGCGGATTGAGGACGAGCTTGATACAACAGCAGAATTTAAGGGTCATGGCGTTTTCTACAATATCAGAAAGTAACTGCTGCCTTCCAACAGTGGCAATACAAACATCTTGTTTAGCCCATAAAATTTTAATTTGTATCATTAAATAACAAAAGGCCCGGAGTTAATACTCCGGGCCTTTTGTTCAAACAGTTGACTTCCTGCAATCAGGCATGAATTGCATTGACCGGACAGGAGTCTACGCAAGCACCGCAGTCAATGCAGGTGTCTGCATCAATTACACGCTTGCCGCCTTGTTCGCTGATAGCGTTTACAGGGCAGGTGTCTTCACATGCTCCGCAGTTGGTACAATCTTCTGTAATAGTGTGCGCCACGATACTACCTCCTAATAATAGTTGATAATTTGCAGTCCTTTAAATAAAGACTTGATTATAGCTACCACAACAACTGTAAAATGTCCAGAAAAACTGTATACGAGATTTCATGCGACTATTTCATAAATTGGTTGAATTGACTGTTGTCTGCGTGGTATATCAAATACAGTTTTATTATATTGTAAATACTTTAATCTTACTAATTTTTTTTATTTTAATTAACATCTTGAATCACGTTTATCAGGAAAGGGTAATTTATGATCATTATGGCTTTAAATTGCGGCAGTTCATCGGTCAAATACCAGTTGTTTGACTGGGAGAAAAAAGTGGTGGTTGCCAAAGGTATGGTGGAGCGTGTAATTATTGGCGATTCCTATATTGTGCATGAGGTTCCAGGCAAGGCGAACTACAAGGTGGAACAGGATTGTCCAGACCATCAGGCCGCCATTGATCTGTTGATCAGAGTGGTGACTGACCGTGAACATGGTGTTCTGCAGAGTGTTGGAGAGATATCGGCTGTTGGCCACCGTGTGGTGCATGGTGGTGAAAAATTCACCTGTTCAGTGCGGATTGATGATGAGGTGCTAAATGCAGTTAAGGATGTACAGCACCTTGCTCCTCTTCATAACCCCCCCAACATTGAAGGGATAGAGGCAGCACGCACTCTTATGCCGTCCATTCCTCACGTTGCCATCTTTGATACTGCCTTTCACCAGACCATGCCGGAACATGCATTTATCTATCCGGTTCCCTACGATTGGTATGAAAACCATGGCGTCAGGCGTTACGGTTTTCATGGCACCTCCCATCTGTATGTCTCAAAGCGTGCTGCAATGCTGCTTGGCAAGCCTGCAGAACAGTGCAATATAGTTACCATGCACATAGGAAACGGCGTTTCTCACTGTGCCATCAAGAACGGAATATCTGTTGACACCACAATGGGACTGACACCCCTTGAAGGGGCTGTAATGGGAACCCGTTGCGGCGATATTGATCCGGCAATTCCGGCATTTATGATGCAGAAAGAGAATCTTTCTGCAAAAGAGATAGATAGCGTCCTGAACAAGAAAAGCGGTATTCTGGGGATCACCGGTCGCTACACTGATCGTAGGGACGTTATTGAACATGCAGCAAGCGGGGATCACCGCTGTCAGTTAGCCCTTGATATCGAGGCCTATCGTCTGAAAAAATATATAGGCGCCTATATGGCTGCCATCGGCAGGTTAGATGCGGTGGTCTTTACCGCAGGTGTGGGCGAAATGGGTGCGCCTATCCGTGAAAAGGCGATTGAAGGACTTGAGCATATAGGGATATGCCTTGATACAGAACGTAACGCAACGGCTATGACTCGCAAGAGGGAGACACTTATTACAACGGACGATTCACCAGTGAAGGTTTTTGTAATTCCCACTGATGAAGAACTGGTCTTTACCGAGGATGTAGTGGCCATACTTAACGGCACTTACACTGACCATATGAAGTTTGAATATTCATTTGCAAAGCCGGATTTTGTAAAAAAATAGCTGGTTGAAAATTCAATCACAAACGTCCCGCCTCAAGCAACCAGTCGGGACGTTTGGTTTTCATACATCGTGACCAGAACGATTACCTTTGACCATCCTATATTTCACCGCATCCCTAGTACCCTGTAAAACAAAAATGTTCGTATAATGTAGGCCGGATGAAGCAAAGCGCATCCGGCAAAATTTCCATGTCAAAGCGCCGGTTCCGCTGCGCTTGAACCGGCCTACTACACGAAATAAATAACGTTACATGGTACTAGTACCCTGTATCACTTTAAATTTCGGTAGGGTGGGCAGGGTGTTGTGCCCACCAAACAGCGTGCGCAAACGATGAAACTGTTTGCACACCCTACAAAAAATATGATGGTACAGGGTACTAGCGCTTAAGTATTTTCAAGCTCTTCCCTAAGTCCTTCAACAACGGCCTTTACTTCGGCAATCATATCGGCAGCCTGTGGTGACTTCTCATACTTCAGGTAGCTTAGGTAATGCTTCAATGCATCGTTCATCCGCTCCTGATCCATACATATACCGCCCAGTGTCAGGTATGCCATGCTATAGTCAGAGGCAAACTTTATTGCCTTAATGCAGTTTTCTTCTGCCAAGTCATACTCTTCCAGTTCATAATACAACTCGCCGAGGTTGTGGTAGCCCACCGGACTTTGCGGATCAAGCTCAATCCCCCTTAGATATGCTTCTATGGCTAGATTCTGATCGTCTGTCGCACAGTAAAGATCTCCCAGGGCGTTCCAGGCAAACGGGCTGTCAGGTTCAGATGCAATGGCCTGCTTATAGCTTTCTTTTGCTTTGTCATACTGTTCAAGGGCACTGTACACCAACCCGATACTGACAAGTGCATCAGACTCCAGAGGTTCTATCTCCAGAACTTTCTGATACTGCTTCAGTGCCTCATCAAGTCTTCCTGACTCAAACAGCAAATCTCCAAGTGTAATCTGTGCATCAGCATCATCCGGCATATATTTTATACCCTGACCAAATGACTTAATCGCCTCTTCAATCCTGCCAGTGTCTGCCAGGGCATTACCTCTATAAAAGTGTGCAGTCGGATTATCAGGATGCATAACAATATAGCTGTCCAGTAAATTCAGTGCTGAGGCAGAATCTCCTGAATCGATAAGTTCAGCCGCTTTGGTCAGTTTTGAATCCAGCTTCTCAGTTTTCATCTTGCACCTCCATTTTTATGCTGACCAACTTATAACAAAATTGTAATGGTTTTATGTAAAAAATCTTCAGTACATACTTGCAATGGATAAACTTTGACTTATACTGTAAACAATATCCTCCGAAGAGGAGTATCAAAAAATGCAGCGTGAACAGGCACAACATTCCCTGGGGTTAAGAACCCTTGAAGATATCAGCAGCATTATTCTGCATTCCCATGATCTGCAGGAAACGCTTGATAATATTGTTACTATTGTTGCAAGACGCATGGGAAGCGAGGTCTGTTCGATCTACCTTCTCGAAGATGATGGAGAAACCCTGGTTCTAAAGGCAACCAAAGGTCTCTCAAAAGGTGCAGTTGGCAAGATCAGCATGAAAACATCCGAAGGGCTTTCCGGCCTGGTTGTTGAAACACGCAATATGGTTATGACTGACAACGCCCCTGCCCATCCACGTTACAAATACTTTAAACACTCAAATGAAGAGCGTTATCTTTCGTTTCTGGGACTTCCTCTGTTTGAGCGAAAGACCCCGGTTGGCGTGATTGTTATCCAGACGGTTGCCCCTCGCAGATTCACCGAGGATGAAATCAGCGTCCTTAGAACAATTACATTTCAGATCAGCAGCATAGTACTTAATGCCAAACTTCTCGATTCTATACAGACCAAAGAGCAGGAAAGGGCCTATTATGAGCTTGAGCTGGCACGACTCAAGACCCTTCGACCTGGTAACAGCCTACCTGACGAACCGGCAAAAAGGCATGAATCAAGCTCTCTGACAGGCACCCCGGTTTCTCCTGGTTTCAGTCACGGCAAGCTTTATATCCTGGACCGTTTCAGTGACAAGGTTATAAAGGTTGCCCGGGTCGGCAGCATTGAAGAAGAACTGCACAAATTTAGAATAGCCCATGAAAAAGTCACTATTCAGACAATTTACATGGAAAAGCGGGTCAGTGAACTTCTATCCGAAGATGATGCAGCCATTTTTCATACCCACTTGATGATCCTTGAAGACAGAGGCTTTTCCAACAAGGTTACAGACCTGATTGAACAGGGGATAGGCGCCACTCGAGCTGTTCATGAGGTGGTTCAGGGGTACATAGAAGTTTTTTCTGCCATGGAGGACCCCTATCTGCGGGAACGTTCGGCAGATATGGAAGATATCGGACGCAGGATTATTGACGTGCTGGAGGGTAATGAGAACAACAGTTTAAAGCTTAAGGAAAAACGGGTAATTGTGGCTGAGGATATCTTTCCTTCCGATATGGCTATGCTGGATCATGACAAGATTCTCGGGATTGCAACCGAGAAAGGCAACATCTACTCCCACGCCGCCATTATGGCAAAATCACTCGGGATTCCAGCAGTCGTTGGTGTAAAGGGTTTGTTGCACGCGGCCAACGTGAAGGATCAGGTTATTGTTGACGGTTCATCTGGCAACCTCTACCTGAATCCGGAAAAACATATCCGTGATGAATATCTGCGTCTTGAAAAGGAATATAACGTCCGCTTGAAGGGGCTTGAACCTTTGCGTGAACTGCCTGCTGTAACCGTTGATGGTGTCAGGGTAGTTCTCAGGGCAAATATCGGCCTTATCTCGGATATCAGAACCGCCGTTGCAAACGGTGCCGAAGGTGTGGGGCTTTACCGCACAGAATTCCCTTACATGGCCCGTACATCATTCCCCAACCGCGATGAACAGGCAGTTCTGTACCGCAAGATACTTGAAGGTTTTCCTGGCCAGACTGTAAATATACGTACACTGGATATTGGTGGGGACAAAGGGCTTTCCTATTTCAATTATCCCCATGAAGACAACCCGTTTCTAGGTTGGCGTTCCATCAGGGTGTCGCTGGATGAACAGGAGATATTTCGCGAGCAGTTGGCCGGAATTCTGCTGGCAGCTTCGACAGGTCAGGCCACCATCATGTTTCCGCTGATAAGCTGTCTTGATGAGCTGCACAAGATCAGGGCTATTCTGGATTCTGTGGTAGATGAGTTACGTTGTCAAGGCCATGATATCAATGGCAAACTACCACTAGGAATCATGGTTGAGGTGCCAGCAGCAGTCCAGATTATTGATCGGCTGGCAGCAGAAGTTGATTATCTAAGCATTGGAACAAATGATCTGATTCAGTATCTGCTTGCCGCAGATCGTAACAATCCAAAGGTCAAGCAATACTACGAACCATATCATCCGGCAGTGCTGCAAGCAGTCAAACGGATTGCCGATGTCGGGAACAAGATGGGAAAAAAGGTCTCGGTTTGTGGAGAAATGGCCTCTGATCCATTGAATGCATTATTGATGATAGGTATGGGAATCAGGGAATTCAGCCTGTCTGCCCCAAGCATTCCTCTGGTAAAACAGGCTATTCGCAGTTGTTCCTTAAGACTTTGTCAGGACCTGGCCCGCAAGACACTTTCTTTTGATACAGCCTGTGATATTAAACAGTATCTGGCCAAAAGACGTAAGAAGATTTTCAACTGACTCACACCCTCAAAGACCTCTGAATTCTACACAGAATATCTGCCAGGTCGTTAAGCAAAAACAAATTTGACAAGCTCCGTTCAGCCTCAGCTTGTCGAAGGCTGATATTGCGGTTCAACAAGCCAGCCACTAACGGCAGAAGCCACTCAACACACCGGCATTCCGTTCATGGTGAGCTTGCCGAACCATGAACGGAATACTTTTGCAAGAGGATCACCTGTTAATAGCGGTCTATTTTTGTAACCTTAGTGCCCTGAAGCCCGATACCTGCCATTAGTCCCTTCTGGTCAAAAAAGAAGGCATACATGTCTGACTGTGCGGATGTTGTTGATATCCCGCCGGCAGCTCCGGTGTTTACAATCACAATGTTGGGGGCCGTACCTAACTCCCAGCCATCACTTTTGTCAAGATACTTAAGCGCAGCATCAGTCATAAAAAACAGTGCATATCCGTACTTCTGGGCACCAATCTGGAGACCGTATGATACAGCTACCGTATTGTAATAGCCGACAGTTTTACCATTAACCAGCAAAGCGCCCTCGCCGTACTGACCTCCGACCAGAAAACCTGCCTTCAGAATTGAAGGGAAAACCAGAATGCCCTTTGCCCTTTTTGAAAGGTCTTGTGCCCTTTCGGATTTTTCAATCAGAGTACTGAGAGATTTACGGGCCCCGTCATTGATCTCTTTGGCTGTTTCAGCGATTGACAGGCCCGGAAATACAACAGCAGCAATAAAAAGCATAACAAAATTTAATATCAGTATCTTGGGAAATAACTTCATATCCGTATCCTCTTTAGTGTTGTTTTTTCTCGGTTGCCATCAAAGGTATCCTGATGGCAAGTTCATGGTAAAGCAAGGCGTTAATCTTGTTTTCAATCTGGTAGTAACGTGCAACCTTGGTTTCAGGCAAAACAGCTCTAAACTGTAAAAGATAGGTAGTAATCAGCTTAAGCCGTAATGTTTCTATCTCCAGGGCTTCATCAAGGATTCTTTTTGCAATGCTATCGGTCATATTCTGATAAGTTGACTCATAATCTTTAACAAGTTGCAATGTACGCATCCGCAGTAAAAACAGTTCAGACTGGTACCTTTCGTACAAAGGCCAGAAGTTCTTTGCCTCACTGTCTGTAAGTTGCAGGTTTTCCGCCACCAGCAGTTTTTTGTCTGATTTCAGTTTTTCATACACAAATTGGGTAGTATCGGCTGGCTTGTCTGCTGCTGCAAGTGGTGAGGCAAATGCTGCCAGAAGAATGCAGATTAAAATCTTTTTCAGCATGGTCGGTTATCCTCCTGTTAACTGTTTGTAGTAAAACGGAACAAATACTGCCTTGTAAAACAAGAATGTCCTCACAAAGCAGGCCGGATTAAGCAAAACACATCCGACAAAACTTTTCACCTGATATCCGGTTCCGCTGCGCTTGAACCGGCCTGCTAAATGTAAATAATGTTACAGCGTACCAGAGCGGTAGATGTAAGTTTACATTTAAAATTGTAGCTGTCAATGCATGAAATTCTGCATCTTTTGATATAAAAACAGAAGCTCAGGATTCAGTTGGCAGTGTAATGGCGGTGACTTCAGTGGGCGATACTCCAGTTTCTTCCGTGATTGATATCAACCTTTAATGGAACCTGCAGTTCAACGGCCTGGGACATCTCGCGGTTTACCAGAAACTTCATCATTTCAAGTTCTGACTCTGGCACCTCAAATACCAGTTCATCATGTACCTGCATAATCAGGCGGCTTTTCATCGCCTCTTTTTTCAGGGTTCGTCTGACTCCAAGCATCGCCTTTTTGATAATGTCAGCAGCAGAACCCTGAATCGGGTAATTGATGGCATTACGTTCCGCAAAAGAACTGATATTACGATTACTGCTGTTAATGTCGGCTATTGGCAACCTGCGGCCCAGGATGGTTTTTACATAACCAGTCTCTTTTGCCTCAATGATACATTTATCAAGGAAGGCAATTGCGCCGCTGTGACGTTCTTTATAGGTATTGATAAATTTTTCAGCCACATTACGGGCCAGACCCAGTTGTTTTGCCAGGGAAAATGCCCCCTGACCGTAGATAATACCGAAGTTTATGGTCTTGGCCTGACGCCTCATCTCGCTGGTCACCATTTCGGGGAAAAGCCCAAAAACCTCGCTTGCTGTGCGGATATGAATATCTTCATCACGGCTGAAGGCGTCACAAAAGACCTGATCACCTGAAAAATGAGCCAGCACTCTAAGTTCTATCTGTGAATAGTCTGCTGCAAGAATCTGGCTACCTTCAGGGGCAATAAAGGCCTCCCTGATCCTGCGCCCTTCTTCTGTACGGATAGGGATATTTTGCAGGTTGGGATCCGAAGAAGAGAGCCTACCGGTGGAGGTAACAGCCTGATTGTAGGATGTGTGTACCCTGCCACTATTGTCAGCCATGCGGGCCAGGGCATCTGTGTATGTGGATTTTAACTTGCCAAGTCCTCTGAACTCAAGCAAAAGACGCGCAATATCATGTTCCTGGGCAAGGGATGTCAGCACCTCATTGTCAGTGGAACGCCCTGTTTTGCCTTTGGTCTTTTTGCCTGACTGCAGCCCCATTTTAACAAACAGAACATCTTCCAACTGCTTCGGAGAGTTGATATTGAATGTTCCCCCTGCAAGCTCATAAATTTTTTGTTCCAGCAGGTTCATCTTGGTGCTGAATTTAAGAGATAACTGTCCCAGCAGGGTTGTATCCAGCAACACGCCATACTGCTCCATTTCTGTAAGAATATCCATTAAAGGCATCTCAAGCCCCAGTAACAGTTCCTCCATACCCTTGCTTCTTACCATTGGCAGCAGTTTTTGATGCAGAAGCCAGGTGGCGTCCGCATCTTCAGCAGCATAGCGGGTGGCCTTTTCTATCTCAACCTCCCTGAAGTTGATCCGCCCCTTGCCTGTACCGGTCAGTTCATCGTAAGAAAGCATCTTGTGATTAAGATGTTCCTGTGCCAGTGCATCCAGCCCGTGCCCACCCCGCGAAGGATTAAGCAGATATGAACAAAGCATTGTATCACACCAGCTACCTTTAACTGTCATTCCGGCAGCAGCAAGCACCTGGATATCAAATTTCAGGTTCTGTCCTACCTTGCGAATATCAGGGTTTGCAAAAATCGGACTGAGACGGTTTATAACCTTCTGATGCGCCAATTGTTCCGGCATCCCGGGATAACTATGCCCCACAGGTATATAGAAGGCCTCATTGGATCTGAATGATACAGATATTCCAACCAGCTCCGCTGTACGAGGGTCAAGGCTTGATGTTTCTGTATCAAAGGCGAAGACGGATGCAGACTCAAGACTTTGAGCCAGTCTCTCCAGTACATCCGATGACAGAATGCAGTGGTACTGATCTGTCTTCAGGGTAGCCCTTGCAGTTATCTCCCTGATAAGGGTATTAAAACCGTATTCCTTAAAAAGCTCGTTCAACCTTTCGGTATCCGGTTCTCTGGCAAGCATATCATCTTGGTCCAGTGTGTACGGAACATTTCTGATGATGGTGGCCAGGGTGCGTGACAATCTGGCCTGCTCTCCAAACTCACGCAGTTTCTCACCATTTTTACCGGGGACTTCCTTAGCGCGTTCCAGCAGTGCATCCATTGAACCAAATTGTTGCAGTAACTTGACGGCGGTCTTTTCCCCAATACCTGGTACACCAGGTATGTTGTCAGATGTGTCACCAGCAAGACCCAGGATATCTGTGACCTGTTCTGGTCCTACACCAAAACGTTCATAGACCTGAGAAACGCCACAGGTAGTATTTTTCATGGTATCCAAAAGTGTTGTATGTTCGGTTACAATCTGCATCAGGTCCTTGTCACCAGTTACAACAACCACCTTTCCCCCCCTTGCCTCCCACTGTGCAGCAAGGGTGCCAATCAGGTCATCAGCCTCATATCCTTCCATTTCCACTACAGGGATATTAAAGGCCCTTACCACGTCACGAACAGGACCAAGCTGACACCGAAGATCATCAGGCATTTCGGCCCGGTTTGCCTTGTAATCCGGATAAAGCCCGGTGCGAAAAGTGACCCTTCCAACATCAAAAACCACCGCCAGATACTGTGGTTGCTGATCTTTCAGCAGTTTAAGCAGCATCTGGGTAAAGCCGTAAATAGCATTTGTGGGGGAACCGCTGGGAGCAGAAAGTCTCTTGATGGCAAAATAAGCCCTGTAGATGTAGGAAGAACCGTCAATCAGGTAGAGTCTATTATTCATTTGGTGTCCGATAGTTGTTAGCAAGTTATCAGTGACTGATGCGCATCTTTGAAAAATCAGCGTAACTATTTGAGGCTCTTCTTCTCGTAATTCACCACCTCGTGGAGTATATCTTCAGTTCGTGGTGAGCTTGTCGAACCATGAACGGATGCCCTTCGACAAGCTCAGGGCGAACGGAATTTGTTCATTTTGTTCTGTAAGGCATTATATGCTGATACCTTCGTTTGCAATTTCCCCCACCCCCCTAATCCCCGCCCGCCAGGGGCGGGGGGACTTTTAAGGAAACTCCAAAACCAAACGGAAGGCGTACTATGCTGAAATCTCTTTACTGGGCTGCACCACCAGTTTGGGTGATGACGGTTTAAGTTTTGTCTTGGGAGTGGCAGGCGGATACTTTTCAAGAGCCAGTTTAAGTACATCTTCAATCTCTCTAACTGGCAAAATACGCACCCTTTTCTGCATTTCCTTAGGTATATCTTCTAGGTCTTTTTTGTTTTGCTCCGGGATAATTACCGTTTTTATTCCAGCTCTTACCGCTGCCAGTATCTTTTCCTTAAGTCCGCCTATCGGCAGAACCTTTCCTCGTAAGGTTATCTCACCGGTCATGGCTACATCTTTTTTTACCGGGATGCGGGACAGTGTTGATATCAGAGCTGTTGTTATGGCGCAACCTGCTGAAGGGCCGTCTTTGGGTACAGCGCCCGCAGGCACATGGATATGAATTTCATGTTCTTGGAACCATGCAGAGGCAATATTAAATTCAGATGCCCTTGAACGGATATATGCGAGTGCAGCCTGGGCGGACTCCTTCATCACATCACCCAACTGACCGGTAAGGGCAAGTCCCCCTTTGCCCTGCATGGTGGTAGCTTCAATATGCAGAATTTCTCCTCCAACTGCAGT
The DNA here is from genome assembly GCA_020721175.1 of Trichlorobacter lovleyi. Lineage (GTDB taxonomy): Bacteria > Desulfobacterota > Desulfuromonadia > Geobacterales > Pseudopelobacteraceae > Trichlorobacter > Trichlorobacter lovleyi_A. The sequence continues at coordinate 12,178 of DYNH01000022.1, forward strand.
CCAAGCCAGACCATTGACAACACCCACTTCGTTTTTGTCCATTTCGTCTTCACGAAGATACTTTGCGGCACCCAGAAAACTGGCAACCGTGGCAGGTGTAATCTTGATCTGGCGCTTATGACCTTCAGCAATCTTGCGTGCCACCTTGCGACAGATGTTTCCTATTTCTCTTTCGAGATTTCTCAGTCCTGCCTCACGCGTGTACTTGGAAATAATCTCTTTGATTGCGTCTTGTTCAAAAACAATATGTTTTGCCTTAAGCCCGTTATCCGTTAGCTGGCGGGGTATCAGGTATCTGGTAGCAATTTCCAGCTTTTCTTCTTCAGTGTAACCCGGAATGTTGATTACCTCCATCCGATCGAACAGTGCCGATGGAATCGGGTCACTGTGATTGGCCGTGGCTACGAATAAAACATTAGACAGATCAAACGGCAGATTTATGTAATGGTCTGAAAAGGCGTTGTTCTGCTGGGGATCAAGCACCTCAAGCAGTGCTGAAGACGGATCTCCCTTGTAGTCATGGCCCAGCTTGTCCAGTTCGTCCAGCATAAAGACCGGATTTTTACTACCTGCCTGTTTCATCCCCTGGATGATCCGCCCTGGAAGAGCCCCCATATAGGTGCGACGGTGTCCGCGTATTTCCGCCTCATCACGCACACCGCCAAGTGATATGCGGACAAATTTGCGATTAAGCGCCCTTGCTATGGATTTACCAAGAGATGTCTTGCCAACGCCGGGAGGTCCTACAAAACATAGTATGGGACCTTTCATTTTTTTGTTAAGCTTGCGAACCGCAAGAAATTCCAGGATACGATCCTTTATTTTCTCAAGGTAAGAATGATCTTCATCAAGAATCTTCTTGGCACGAATAATATCCAGCGAATCACGGGTTGTTTTTGACCATGGTATCTCAATCAGCCAGTCCAGGTAGGTGCGGATAATTCCTGCTTCTCCTGAATCAACATGCATTCTCTCCAACCGTCTCAACTGCTTGAGTGCCTCTTTTTTCGCCGCTTCCGGCATCTTGGCAGATTCTATAGTCTTGCGAATTTCCTCCAGTTCTTCTTTCCCGTCATGGTCTCCAAGTTCCTGCTGAATTGCCTTCATCTGTTCGCGCAGGTAATATTCTTTCTGGTTTTTACCCATCTCTTCACGGGCAGCATTTTGTATCTGGGCCTGAACACTAAGCATCTCATGTTCACGCGACAGAAACTCGTTAACCTTGGTAAGACGTTTGACAGGATCTTCTGTCTCCAGCAGCATCTGGGCTTCTGTCAGTTTAAGTCCGATGTTGCTTGCTATCAGATCGGACATGCTGCCAGGATCAGAAATGTTTTCCAATATCACCATTACCTCAGGCGATATCTGCTTGCCAAGTTCTGAAATCTTGGCCAACTGTTCACGTACGGTGCGCATTAAGGCCTCGGTTTCAAGCGTATCTGAAACAGGAGGCTCAACCAACCTTTCAATGCGAACGGTGTGGAACGGATTCTCTTCAACAAACTCTGTAATTTTGGCCTTAACAAGACCCTGAACCAGAATTTTTACCCGTCCGTCCGGCAGTTTGAGCATCCTCATGATCATAGCAACGGTGCCTACTTTATATATCTTGTCGGGTGTAGGATCCTCTTCTCCAATTTCATGCTGAGTCGCAAGCATAATCATCCGATCACCAGCCAATGCCTGATCAACAGCCTTGATTGATATCTCGCGGCCCACAAAAAGAGGAATTATCATAAAGGGATATACTACTACATCACGTATCGGCAAAAGAGGCATCTGTTCAGGTATCCTCAGCTCTTCTTCTGTCACAATGTGTGTCTCATTACTACTTTTTGTCTGTTCAGACTTACTCACTCGATAACTCCTTAATAAAAATAATGCGTTCCTTGCTTTTGGGGCAAATAATCCGTAAGACTCCCCGCTGATACTCAGCCTCAATCAGGTTCGGGTCAATAAAATCCGGCAACCTGAAAGAGCGGCGAAGGCGACCAAAGTGACGCTCAATACAGATGTAACTTACCTGCTCAACTGGGGTGTCGGAAAGTTTTTCTACCTGAAGAGTACAGGCCATTCCACGCTGTACAAGATTTATATTCTTTGGTTCTAGTCCTGGCAGATCAAATTCAATGATAAAATCCTGCTCTGTTTCGTATACATCCATAGCAACAATGAGGCTGCCATCATCTTCTGAAAAAAACTGTGGATCAATTGCATGCAAGAGGGATCGCAAATCATCCAGGTATTGAGTGTACTTACCTGCTAATGCAGGTTTTTTGCTGCCTGAACGTCGCATGGCATCACCTGTGTAATCTGTTGTAAATTAAAAAGAAACAGCATCTTGTACAAAAAATTTAACAATTTATGATTAGTCTGTGAAGATTTAACCATTCCTCCGACGAAAGTCAAGTCACAGCATTTATTTGTAATGTCAAAAAGTCGTTGACATCTGTCGCAGTTTTCTGGAAAGTCACTGCTGCAATCAGCGATGAAGCCTGTTTCCTGTAGATTAACGCTCTGTATTAAAAAGGCTTGAACTGTCTTTTTTTAAATCTCTCAAACTGAATAAAACCACAAAGAAGGAGCATCTATTTAACCATGGGAATAAACACAAAAATATGGATGACCGGATCATTGGACTGGTTTGGCTACATTGGTGATGAAGAGATGTTTCTTGGACATAGGAACTTTCCCAATCCCCCTGAAGAAGGCGATGAATGGACAGCAGAGAGCGGTGATATGTTCAAGATTATTGATGGAGAAATAATAAAGGTAGGTCATACTGACCCACCCAAAAAGTACTGGTAACAGCTTTCTTCCGGAACCAACTGATTATTTTACAACTTTTTTCCATTCATCAGGAAATTGTATATACTGCGAACGGCTTCTTAAGGGGGGAGGTTCCTACCAGAAGACCGGGGATGTGATGAGTACCTCGGTTCGTTTCCAGAGCTGCAGATAAAAAGCAAGGGCTTCGCGCCCCTGCCTTTTACAAAAAAAGCCCTCCCCTTCTAAGCCTTCAAGGGGAGGGACGAGTGAACCGCCGGTTACAAAACCAGCCTCATGCAAAAGTTCATATTTTCATGATTCCAACAGGCACCTACTTCAACACCTCAACAGCCTGAGTCAGTACCAACGCATCAAAGGTACGGTTCAGGGTCTTGCTCGGAAAATTTGGCAGTGCAGGGGCATCTGCATATTTAATCTTATCCCCCTTTGCCACCTTCATAGGCAGCGCAGCAACCCAGATTTTCTTGCCATCATCGTGCTGAACCTCCATGTAAATGTACTGCCCACCATCAAGAACCTGTAGAACATTTCCGGTTTTTGCGGGCACACCCTGCGGAACCGGCATAGGCTTCAAGCCTGCGTGCGGGTCTCCCTTGGCACCACCATGCACAGCGTCATTAGGCATGGCAGATTTGCCTTCAGGCGCTGGAGGCATCCCACCCACCGGTGGATGGCCAGCAGGCAAAGAACCTGTGGCCTGCTGATTGGTTGGTACCTCGGTTTTAGGTTTGTCCTGGCAGCCTGCCAGGGCAAGTGCAGCAATCATTAATGACACAATAGTTACTTTCACTGTTTCCTCCTGTTTGTTAATTCATGCTTAGTTTTGATCATCTATACCATATCACACACACACAGAACAAAGAAAAAAGCTGCGCGACTTGCTGTTGCCAGATAGTATGTTATATTTGTCATACACATTTAAATCAGGAGGAGAGACCATGTTTGAATCAGCGGAGCTAGGTCACAAGATCAGTAAAGAAGTCTACAAAAAGGAACTTCCCCTTCTAAGGGAGGCCCTTTTGGATGCTCAGCTTGATCTGCTTCAATCAGCCAGGTTTCCTGTTATCATTCTGCTGGCCGGAGTTGATTGCGCAGGAAAGGGTGAGACCATGAACCTGCTGCATGAATGGATGGACCCCCGACACATAGAATCACATGCCCAGAGGGAACTTACTGATGAAGAACGAGAACGCCCGCCAATGTGGAGATACTGGAGAGACCTTCCGCCAAAGGGTAAAATCGGCATATTTATAGGTTCCTGGTATTCAGCACCGCTGGTAGACAATGTGAATGGGCGCACCAAAAATGCCGAGCTGGATCAGCAGTTGGATCGTATCATCCATTTTGAAACAATGCTGTGTAATGAAGGTGCATTAATCCTTAAATTCTGGCTGCACCTGTCTGAAGAACAGCAGAAAAAAAGATTGAGAAAACTGGAAAAGGATCCAAAAACAAGCTGGCGCGTCAGTGAGACTGACTGGAAAAACTTCAAGATGTACAACCGGTTCCGCTTGGTTTCCGAAAGGATGCTGCGGACTACAAGCACTCCTGAAGCCCCCTGGACCATAGTGGAAGGCGCAGATGATCACTACCGTTCCCTGTCTATTGGAAAGGCTATTCTTGATGCAATCAGAGGCAGACTTGATGTGCCGGAAACTCCCAGATCAGATGACCCGCTTCCGCCGCTTTTCAGCTCCATTGATGGCCTGCAGATATTACAGACCATTGATATGACTAAGACTATTGCCAAGAAAAAGTATGAAGATGAACTGGAAATACTACAGGGAAGGCTGAATCTGCTCTCGCGTCATAAAGATTTTGACAAAATTTCTGTGGTTATGGTGTTTGAAGGCAATGACGCTGCCGGCAAGGGTGGCAGTATCCGCCGGGTTACCCAGGCCCTTGATGCAAGGAACTACAGGATCATACCAATTGCAGCACCCACTGAAGAAGAGCGTGCCCAGCCGTATCTCTGGCGTTTCTGGCGCCACCTTCCACGCAGGGGACGTTTTGCCATCTTTGATCGTTCATGGTACGGAAGGGTACTGGTTGAACGGGTTGAAAATTTTTGCTTGCAATCTGACTGGATGAGGGCATACAGCGAGATAAACGACTTTGAAGAGCAGATGGTTCGCAACCACACTGTAGTAGCCAAATTCTGGCTGGCAATTACACAGGACGAACAGTTGAAGCGCTTTAAGGAGCGTGAAAAAATAGGGTTCAAACGATTCAAAATTACGGATGAAGACTGGCGAAACCGTGAAAAATGGCCTCTTTACGAAAAGGCCGTCTGCGATATGATTGACAGAACCAGCACTGAAATAGCCCCCTGGACGCTGGTTGAAGCGAATGACAAAAATTATGCAAGGATCAAGGTTTTGAAAACTCTTTGTAACCAGATTGAACAGGCACTTGCAAAATTATAGACTTAGCTGTATACATTAACCTTATAAAATTATTGCAGAAACACGAGCATCTTTCAAAAGTCCCAAATACTGTCATTCCCGAAGGTGTAATCGGGAATCTGGTTTGTAAACGCCTGAAAAACCATATCTCCGATAGAGTTGTTCGGGGATGACAATCTTTTTGAAAGAATCTCACTCTTGCCAGAATTTTAAGTTTGATTTGTTTTTAAAGGCCCGTTTATTAGTACTGCAGGTTTTATAATCAGGTTAAACAGGCAATACTCATTTCTGCAAGAGCCTCATTTTACACAGACCATTTGCTGACGAGGATTTTGATATGCCCATTCCAGCCGAAGTTCTTGCATCCCTTAATATAACCAATGAGGCATTGGTTAAAAATCTGATAGAAGACACCAGAAGCGTATATTCGACAATGCTTGGAATGGATCTGATGCACCTGCCGCTTGAAGTTGATCCTATGGAACATTTCAAGGACAGTATTTCTGCAATGGTTGGTCTTGCCGGCACCTACAACGGATTAGTATCAATACATCAGCCAATCTCTCTGGCACTAAAGGTTACTGAGGCGATGCTTGATATGGAGGTTAAAACTGTTGATCAGGATGTCTTTGATGCCCTCGGAGAGATAGCCAACATGATAGCCGGCAATGTCAAGCAGCATCTTTCAAAAGGCGGCATGGATATCCGTCTGTCAACTCCATCAGTTGCAAGCGGTAGTAACTACGTCATCTGCGCCAAACAGTCAAATTCATTGAACCTACTTTTCGACCTGGATGAAGAGTGGATTCTGTTGAGCATTGTATTGGAAAAAGAGTAAAGAAAAGATACCATTCATTCAGGATGTTTTAATCACAAACAGCCGTTCTGCCCTGCGCAGCAGCATAAAAAAAAGCTCTTTCACAAAACTTGTCCTTAGTGAGATGTATGGATTACGGATATAGTATATGCGTGAACCAGCCTGAATAGCAGACAGGCAGCCAGTCAGCAGTCGGTCATCAACCATCAGAATAGCAGAAAGGGAAACTGAAGCCAGTTCCCCTGCCTTTACAAGTCCATCCGGATACGGCTTTTTTTTCACCCCGCTTACAAACCTTATTCCAGGCATATTCGTCTTAAACCACTCTACTCTGGGTCCAAAGGGACGGTTTGAGAGTATGATTATCTGATCTTCACCAAAGACAGAGACGGTACGAACCAGCCATTCGGTAACTTCCGGCAGAGGTTGATCTGAGCCATGCTGGCCCAGCACACCATCAAAATCCAGCGCCAATACCTTAATGCCATCAGCCGCCAGCTTAACAGGGTCCAGATCAACCAGCCTGGTCTCAGCCGGTGTCTCTTCAACCAGTCGCCTGAGTTCGTGACGAAAACTCCAGCCAACTTTTATGCCTTCAAAAATATGATAGATAGCTCGCTCCAGTATTCTAAATA
>DYNH01000023.1 GCA_020721175.1 Trichlorobacter lovleyi
AAAGTTCATGGTCGTCATCTATCACCAGAATTTTATTAGTCATTATCCGGATCGCCTCCTTTAAAGGATGAGCTTCTTGCAAAGGTCTTTAATTGTGTAATTACGTTCGTCTTGAGACTTTGCCTTGAAATCTTTTTTCAAGAGCCTCAAGGATGCTACATTATAAAATGTCTGTGCAACTTAAGTCTGTAACTAAATAGTAGTTATGACATATTTTTACAAAACTTTACCTAGGTAGTCCCACACTTAACGAACCCTGATGCTGAAGTTTCCGAACAGAATTAATAGCAGTAATAGAATTTAGAAAAGCAAAAACAGAAAGACAAGGAGGATCGCCATGAGCAGTATCAGCAGTATCGGGAATAGTGTCGGCAGCACCATGCTCAAACAGATGCAGGAAGAGATGTTTAAAAAGGTTGATACTAACGGAGATGGCAGTATCTCAAAAGAAGAGTTCAGCCAATTGTCAAACTCTGGTGAAAGTCAGGGTGGCCTGGATGCTGAATCAATGTTTACCAGTCTTGATGCCGATAACGACGGTGCTATCAACAGGCTTGAATCAGATGCTTCAATTGCCAGGCTTGCCCAGCAGATGGAGTCCCGGGGAGCAGGGCCACAGGGTCAGCCCCCTGGGCCTCCACCATCGGGTGGATCAGGACTTTCCGGAAAAACAGAGGAGAGTGCCAATGCCAGTACAATCTTCGATGAAATGGACACCAACCAGGACGGCACTGTAAGTCTTGCAGAACTGACCGCAGCATTAGAGTCACAGGACAAAAATTCATCATCATCCAACCCTGAAAGCCTGCTCGAAAATATCGGAACAGCATTGCAATCTGGAGATATCTCTTCTGCAAAAGAGTTGTTGGCAGCTTTGCAGCAGGATGTTACCGCCCATAATGGTGGTGATGACAACGAACCGTTCAGTAAAGATTTGCAAGCGCTTGCAGAGACTCTTGAATCAGGTGATCTGGTGAATGCACAAACTGTATTGTCCGGAATACAGGAAAAGATGTTAGTGCATGGGCCGCAGAGACAGATGGCCGATAATGGACAGAATCAGGATGATAACTCAAGGGATTCAGTACGCCAGACATTACAGGGCCTGTTGGACTCAGTTGATGGGTTATCTGGCTCAAACGCTGACAGCAGCGTAACTGATACACTTAAAAGCCTGATTGCAGCAGCCCTGAACAGCTATAAAGAGCAAGGCGCAAATATGTATCTGCAAGGAGTAACAGGCAGTACAGCACTTTCGGCTCTGGCGTAAAGCATCTTGAATAGTAATACCCACGTTTGTAGATGAGAGGAGATGAAAAGATGGGAATAAAACAAATTTCAGCAGTAATAATAGCAACTTCTCTGATGGGCACTGTAACTGCTTTTGCTCATCAGCCATTTGGTGCAGATATGCCGTTTATGCAACATCCATTATGCTGTGATTGTGAAACGAAACGGCCGCCACGTCTGCTACCTGGGCCTCCCGAAGTCAGGGAGCAGATTGAAGACCTGCTGGATACGGAGCAGGTTACCATTATGCCGCTAATTCAGAAACTTCATTTAAACCGCAGTGCCCTGCGTAAGGCTATGGCAAAGAAGCCGCTTGATGAGAATGCTGTTGCAAGACTGGCCTCAGAAAGGGCCGGGCTGCAGACAGAGCTGATGGTGTCACGCCTGCGTACTCAAAGCAAAATACACGATCTGTTGGAACAGAACCGTCCTGCTAAAAGGTGATGGCATGCCAGTTGAAGAATCTTGTAAAGGCTATGTTGTGACTCTTGCGAGTTTATAAGGTGTGGACCTTGCTGAAACAGTTTTCAGCAAGGTCTGCATCATGTTGTTTTGTTTACGGGCAGAAATGGTCAGGTTGTGTATTCATCAGCGTATTTAACAAGATTAGGCAGATCAGGTTTGGTAAGTATCTGTTGTGCGCCGAGGTCGTGCCATTTCCGGATGTTGTCTTCCGAGGCCAGTGAAGAAAAAATGATAATTGGCAAATCCTTCAGCTCTGCCTCTTTACGTACAAGAGATGTCAGGTGCAGGCCATCCATTTGTGGCATCTCTACATCAGTAATCAGGAGTTGTATTCTGGAACGGAAAGGAACTCCGTCTTTCGAACATTCCTGTATATGTCTCTTGATATTTTCCCATGCCTCCAGACCATTTACGGCTTCCTCAACATTATAACCTGCCCCCCTTAGTGTGCTACACATTGTTGAACGGATAAAAGGAGAATCGTCGGCAACCAGTATGGTTCTGCTGCTTCGGTCAACGGACCTGTTCTCAAGCAGTTGCTCTGCTGATAATGGTTTAAGGGCGCTTGATGCGCAAAATTCGGCCACTATCTTCTCAAAATCCAGTACAAGAATAATCCGGTCATCCATCTTGACCAGACCTGTAACCTGGTCCGAGTAAACCGCTGAAGACGGAGCTTCTACATTTTTCCATGATATCCGATAGATACGTGACACCGAATGGACCAGAACCCCCACCATTACATTATTGAATTCCAGTACAATCACCCGTTCTGCAATCAGATTGCCAGTGTATTTATTCAATATTTTAGACAGATTAAGTACTGGTATTACTTTTTCCCTCAGCTTGATCATCCCCTCCACTGAATCTGATGTATTCAGGGCTTTTGTAAGCTTTGGCAAGCGGATAATCTCTCTTACCTTGGCCACGTTTACACCATAATGGCATGGTATCAGATTTTCACGTGAGTCCATTTCATCAACGCGAAACTCAACTATTTCCAGTTCATTGGTGTCGCTTTCAAGAAGAATCTTATCCTTTTTCATGACAAACTCCCATATGTGGATTTTGAAAACAGTATAACACAACTCTTTATAATGAAAAGGGGGAGGTGCAAGATTGACAGTATCAGGCTTGCATGGTAGCTTTCAGTCACCTTACAGTATATGGAGTTGCAATGATATTTCCTGCATTTGATGATTTCTGCCGGCTTTCAGAACAAGGCAACCTTATTCCAGTTTATTGTGAAATTATGGCTGATATGGATACACCCGTAACGGCATTTCGCAAGATTGATGACGGAATCTGCTCTTTTCTGCTTGAAAGTATTGAAGGTGGAGAAAAATGGGCCCGTTACAGTTTTATTGGGGCAAGTCCATCTCTTGTTTTCCGTTCAAAGGGTAACAGGGTTGAAATTGTAAAGGGTGATCAAATAAACGTTATGGAGAGCAGTGATCCGACCAGGTTACTAAGCGATATTCTGGCGGAATATAATCCGGTTCAATTACCTGGTCTGCCCCGTTTTACAGGAGGTGCAGTCGGTTATCTGGGTTATGACATGATACGTCACTTTGAGGGATTATCAACACAGATACCTGACAGCATCGGGGCGTTTGACTCTTTTTTTATGATTACCGACAGTCTGCTGATATTTGACAATGTCAAGCAGAAGATTCAGGTGGTGGCTACAGCCCATCTTAATGATGATATCTCACACAAGGACGCATATAGCAATGCAGTGGCAAGGATAGAGAGTCTGGCAGGACGTCTGAGGGCCCCTCTCAATCATGCTGCAACAACTCAACCGGCTGTTTGTTCCGTGGGGTTTACATCAAATATTGAAAAGGCCGATTTTGAGGCTGCGGTATGTAAGGCAAAAGAGTATGTGAAATCCGGCGATATTATCCAGGTTGTGTTGTCCCAGCGGATGTCAGGTGATCTTACAGTTGATCCTTTTGATATTTATCGGGTGCTTCGTACATTAAACCCTTCACCTTATATGTTTTTTCTCCGCTGTGGAGATACGGTGGTAACCGGAGCATCACCTGAAGTAATGGTTCGTAAAGAAGGCACACTTGTGGAGCTGCGACCGATAGCCGGAACCCGTCCCCGCGGTTCAACGCCTGAAGAGGACAACCAACTGGCTGATGAACTGCTTGCAGATCCAAAAGAACGGGCTGAACATGTGATGCTTGTAGACCTGGGTCGCAATGATCTGGGGCGGGTCTGTTGCACAGGTAGTGTAAATGTAACGGAGCTGATGGTAATAGAGCGTTATTCCCATGTAATGCATATTGTTTCGAATGTAAGGGGCAAGCTCGCAGAGGATCGTGACGCCTTTGATCTGGTTCGGGCAACATTTCCGGCAGGCACTCTCTCCGGAGCCCCCAAGATCAGGGCCATGCAGATTATTGATGAGCTTGAACCTGTAAGGCGCGGCGTCTACGGTGGAGCGGTCGGATATTTTTCGTTCTCCGGCAATATGGATTTGGCGATTGCGATTCGTACCCTTGTTGTAAAAGATGGCAAGGTTTACCTGCAGGCCGGTGCAGGCATAGTTGCTGATTCTGAGCCGGCTGCTGAATGGCAGGAAACTGTCAACAAGGCCATGGCTGTAAGTCGTGCAATAGAGATTGCCGAAAAAGGTTTGATTTAATTGGCTACGGGATGTTTCGTAAAAAGCGACCCACGCACCCTGACGGGCTTAGTCTGCCGATATCTCTGAAACAGTAACTTTTTTTTGACGTTTGGGGGGTAACTTTACCTTATCAGCCGTTGTTTTTTCTGCAACAGGGATAAAGGAAGCAATATCTCCAGGTTGTAAATTGACATAATGGGAAGAGGCGATCTTCCTGATCACGCCATCGCTAAACTGGATTGTCGCCTTTAGTGCAGATACCTCCATTACTTTACCAACTCCCCATGCAGCAGCTCCCGGGTGACTTACTATTGCGCCTGTTTTGATATTCATTGATTTCTCCTTGTCATTTGTATTAACTGTACGCCGCTGCCAACAGAATAGATAGATTTTATTGCATTACCAAACGAATTACAGATAAGGGACCTGCCTTTATGACTCAAGATCAGCTTCAGATTGCATCAATAATCGCCTGCTTATCAGAAGAAACCGGATTAAATCCTGTTCAGATCACCAACACAGTAAAGCTGCTGCAGGAAGGTGCCACGGTGCCTTTTATCGCACGTTATCGAAAGGAGCAAACCGGGGAATTGGATGAAGTGCAGATCAGGACCATAGAAGAGCGTCTGGCCTATTTTACCGAGCTGGAGACAAGACGTCAGACCATCCTGGCCTCCATAGATGAGCAGGGCAAGCTAACCCCAGAGCTGAAGGAACGGATTGATTCCACCCGCAGGAAGACAGAGCTTGAAGATCTCTATCTGCCTTATAAACCCAAACGTCGCACAAAGGCCACTATTGCTCGTGAACGAGGATTGGAGCCATTGGCAGATTTAATGGCAGCGCAGGAGCTGACCACCGGGAGTGCCCTTGATTCGGCAGCAGCTTTTGTTGATTCTGAAAAGGGTGTTCCGGACTCAGGGGTTGCACTTGAAGGGGCAGTTCATATTCTGGCCGAACGGCTGGCGGACGATGCAGATTGTCGGGCCATGGTGAGACGGCTGACCTGGCAGCAGGGTGTTATGGTGGCCAGTGTGGTGCCGGACAAGAAGGAACAGGTTACAAAATTCGAGATGTACTATGATTATCAGGAACCCCTGAAAGATATTCCTTCCCACAGGATGCTTGCCATGAGGCGTGGCGAAAAGGAGGGTGTACTTCGCCTTTCCCTGAAAACTCCTCAGGAAGAGCTGCTTGCGGGCCTGAAACATAGTATCGTAAAGGGAGAAAGTATATTCAAGTCCTGGCTTGAGGCAGCAGCAGAGGATGCCTACAGACGACTGATAGCCCCCTCAATTGAGGTGGAGTTGCGGCTAAAGGCCAAGGAACAGGCTGATGAAGAGGCTATCTCTGTTTTCGCCCGCAATCTGGACAACCTGCTGCTGGCTCCTCCAGCCGGTGGAAAGCGGGTGCTGGGGATCGATCCGGGTCTCAGGACAGGTTCAAAGCTGGCTGCTGTTGATGAGACCGGCCGCTTTCTCGGGCATGTAACCATCTATCCCCACACCGGAGCGGGAAGGTTAGAACAGTCCAAGTCAGAGCTGCTGAAGATTATTGCCAATCACAAAATAGAGATGATAGCAATTGGAAATGGTACTGCCGGACGCGAGATGGAGCTGTTTACCAGAGAGACCTTGTCTGAAGCATCAATATCATTACCGATAGTAATGGTCAGTGAATCCGGGGCCAGTGTCTATTCTGCATCAGAGATCGCAAGAGAGGAGTTTCCTGATCTTGATCTGACAATCAGAGGCGCCATTTCCATAGCCCGCCGTCTGCAGGATCCACTGGCAGAACTGGTGAAGGTAGACCCCAAGAGTATTGGAGTGGGACAGTATCAGCATGATGTAAACCAGAACATGCTTAAAAAGAGTCTCGATGATGTTGTTGAATCATCTGTCAACTATGTAGGAGTGGATCTTAACACCGCCTCATGGGCCTTGCTTTCGTTTGTGGCAGGTGTAGGCCCCTCTCTTGGCAAGGCCATATCCCGTTACCGTGATGAAAACGGGCCTTTTGACTCGCGCAAGGGCCTGATGAAGGTTCCCCGTTTTGGGGCCAGGGCCTTTGAACAGTCAGCAGGTTTTTTGCGTATCCGGGGTGGAAAACATCCGTTGGATAATTCTGCTGTCCATCCGGAAAGATATTCTCTTGTTGAGCAGATGGCCGCAGATATTGACATATCCCTTGAAGAGCTGACTGGAAACCCGGAACAGGCGGAAAAGATTGATCTCAAGCGTTATGTTGGTGAAGGGGCAGGATTGCCTACACTGAGTGATATCCTGGAAGAACTTAAAAAACCGGGACGTGATCCGCGCAAACAGTTTCAGGCTGCTGATTTTCGTGATGATATTCGTGAGATAGGTGATCTTGAGGATGGTATGATCCTGCAGGGGGTGATCACCAATGTTACTGCTTTTGGGGCCTTTGTTGATATAGGGGTGCATCAGGATGGTCTGGTGCATGTCAGCCACCTGGCGGACCGTTTTGTAAAAGATCCCAATGATGCAGTCAAGGTTGGTCAGATTGTCAAGGTTAAGGTGCTATCTGCTGACCCGCAGCGTAAACGTATTGCTCTATCCATCAGGGAGGCTGGTCCATCCCCGGCTTCTGGAACAAGGCATACTAAAATATCGCAAGGCAGGCCGGAATCAGGATATGTAACGGGCAGGCTTGACCTCAAGGCGTTGGAAACAGCGGGTTTCAGGGTAAGAGCAAAGGGGTAAGCTTTATCCTTTGCAGACTTCAGTTTAACCTGTCTAAAATTAATTTTATTTAGCAGAGAAGTGGTTTGTTTGGCAGGAATTGCATCTGTTTTTTTAGTGCTGTACATAGCGCAATGCGGTAGTTTATCATTGCCCGAACAGGTTGCTGTTTTACAGACTTGATGCACAATACAATTTTTCTGTCATGCCGGCAGGATGCCGGCTCTACCTTATATAGTTACTAAAAGGGGAGTAAATAACATGCAGAATGAGCTGCATGGAAAACTTGAAGAGCTGGGGCTTGAAGAAATTCTTCAGATTCTGGGGGTAAGTCGTTCCACCGGTATACTTACACTAAACAGCCGTAACCGCGAGGCTTTGCTTGAGTTTCGTGATGGCCTGGTTGTTAGAGCCAGTTCAACCGGTTTTAAACAGAATCTTGGTGAATTGCTGATTCGTGATGGCTTGATAACAACTGAACTGCTTGAACAAGCATTGACAATGCAGCAGAGTCAGGGGGTCAGGCAGCGTGTTGGTGTTATCCTTCATAGTAATTTTAATGTTAACCTGTTGATGATTGAGCAGGCTGTTCGTCAACAGATTCGCAATGTCTTGCTTGCCCTTTTTTTGTGGGTTGACGGAACCTTCATCTTTACCCGTTGTGAGGTTATTGTTGTTGACGCAGCATATCTGGATCCGATGCAACTGATTCTTGAAGAGGGAGAGTTGTTGTCGGAACAGCGTGTTATAGACGGGCATCTCCAGGCTGACACTTCAAATGTGGTAGATAACCTGTCTGAAATCGCTCAGGAAGTTCCGTCACAGACAGTAAAAACAGTTCCTGTTCTGGTAGTTGTTGATGATGACAAGATTATGGCAGAGGCTGTTGCAGATGAATTCACGCAGTGGTTCAGTCCATGCCCTGTTACTGGCACTGAAGAGGCTTTAATCAAGATAGATTCACTCTTCAGGAGCGGTGTCCCCCATCTGGTTATTGTAGATATGATAATGCCAAAGATGGATGGCAGTGGTATGCTTGGCGGATTAGAACTGATCAGGCTGCTGCACAGGAATTTCAGCGGTATCCGGATGGTTGTAATCTCGGATTTCAATCATCTGGAGGCAGTTGCTGAAATTAAAATGCTTGGACACCCTTTTGTTTTAAAGCCAAGGCGGGGTGATACAGGTGGTGATTTGTTTAAAAGTTTTATTGAAAATCTGAAAGAATTTGTATCGGTAGTACCCTGCTAGGTCTGCTTTTTAATCGTTCCCACGCTGGAGCGCGGGAACGATTAAACGCTGGAGCGTGGGAACGATAATGAATACAGGCTTTTTTGCAAGCTCTGACGATTATGCTGAATAGTTACTTTTAAATTAACATTGGAGGAACTTGTGTTTTGAAGGAATTCACCATTTTGATAGTTGATGACTCAACTTCCATGCGTTCCTTGTTGATTGCTACACTTGAAGCTATTGGTAATTTAAATTTCGTACAGGCCACTAACGGTTTTGAGGCGTTGCGGATGTTGCCGAGAGAACAGATTGATTTGATACTTACCGATATTAACATGCCTGATATCAATGGGCTTGAGCTGTTGAGCTTCATCCGTAACAATCAGATTTATAGAGATTTACCTGTGGTTGTCATCTCTACCGAGGGAAGTAGCAAGGATATTGAAAAGGGGCTTGCACTTGGTGCCAATGACTATCTTGTCAAGCCTTTCCACCCTGATCAACTCAAGAAAATTGTTAAAAGGTTTTTATGAGTTCTCATCAATCTGCTTTACCTGACGCTGTCAGGGATTTTTTAGCTGAAGCCGAAGAAATTGTAGATGATCTTGGCACTCAACTGGCTGACCTTTCTGATATGGCGGAAAAAGGAGCATGGGATCCTGACCTTGTTAATGCCATATTCCGTAACGCCCATTCTCTTAAGGGCGTGGCAGGGATGTTCGGATTTACGAAAATATCCGAGGTTGCTCACCATACAGAAAATCTGCTGGATCGTCTACGCTTGGGGAAGGTTTCACTATCTGCAGATATGCTTGACATGCTGTTTTCATCTGTTGAGCTTTTAGCTACCTTACTGCGTGCCTGCAGCGATGGGACTACAGAACAGCACTCATCAGCAGTGAACGCATTTGTTGCTTCAATAGATAAAAGTCTCAATCCTCCTGAAGTCGCTTCTAATCCGGCGCTGATTGAACAGCTTGACCTTCCGGAAACAGTATTGAACGCCTTGACTGAGTACGAGGAGTACCGTCTCAGGGAAAACTGTCTGAAAGGGCATCGGATATTTATTGTTCATTCCTCTTTTGATCTGGATACCTTTGATCAGGGGCTTACCCGTCTGTCTGATCTCTTGAAGGGTGTTGGTGAGGTTATCAGTACCCTGCCCAGTGTCGGAGAAAATATGGAAACCTGTATTGACTTCGATCTGCTGTTTGGAACCGGGTGTACCCAGGAAGAACTTTTAAAAATTCTTGAACATCTGGATGTCTCTCTGGTCTATGCAGGAACCGTTAACCGTGAGGAACAGGTGGCAATGCCTGAAGTTCTAAAAACATCACGGTTAATACCTGAACCACCTGATAATCTGCAAAACAAGTCAAAAAATGAGCCTGCTTTTGAAGTGACTGCCGCTAATAAGGGAGAAGAGCAGTCTGTAAAAAGTATGAGCCCTACTGTCAGGGTTGATATCTGTAAACTTGATGAATTGATGAACATTGTAGGCGAACTGGTACTGGCCCATTCATCAATCGCAACTATTGCAAACCGTATGCGTATTGAAGGCTTTTCCCGTATGGCAATAGATCTGACAAAGGCTGCCAAGGGTCTGGAAAGGCGTCTGTCTGACCTGCAAAAAGGGGTTATGGATATCAGGATGATTCCAGTGGGACAGTTGTATGAAAAGATGTCCAGGGTAGTCCGCAAGATTTCAAGGGAGCAAGGTAAAAAGATAGATTTAAGATTTTTTGGCGCCGAGACTGAGCTTGACAAACTGATTGCAGAGGATATTGCAGATCCGGTTATGCATATAATCAGGAATGCAGTTGATCACGGCATTGAATCGCCGGAAATCCGTATTGCAGCAGGCAAGCATGAAAACGGGACAGTCCGTCTTTCCTCATTTCAGAAAGGAAATCACGTTGTCCTTGAAATAGAGGATGATGGCGGTGGGATTGACCTTGAAAAAATCAAACAGAAGGCATTGTCTAAAGGTTTAATCACCGATGCTTCCGTTATGTCGGATCGCGAGGTGCTTGATCTGATTTTTCTGCCTGGTTTTTCTACTGCTGACAAGATTACCGATGTGTCTGGCCGCGGTGTGGGTATGGATGTGGTACGTAACAATATTGCAGCAGTGTCTGGTATGGTTGATATAGAAACCTGGCCAGGAAAAGGTTCCCGCTTTACTATTGTGCTGCCGATTACACTGGCCATCATCAAGGCGCTGATTATCTACTGTGCAGGACGTACCTTTGCAGTGCCTATTACATCTGTTGTTGAATCCCTGATACTTGAACCTTCTGATATAAAGACAGTAGAAGGTAAAGAAGTAATCAACATGAGGCAGCAGACACTGGCTCTTTTAAGGCTTGAGAATCTGTTCAGGATTGAAAGAACCGGAAGTATACCGCCAGAACAGTATGTGGTTATAGTAGGTGTTGCAGAAAAAAGGCTTGGACTGGTTGTTGATGACCTTTTGGGGCAACAGGATATTGTGATCAAGCCGTTGGGGGTGGCGCTAAAGTCTCTGCGTGGTATTTCCGGGGCCGCTGATCTGGGTGATCAGCGTACTATTCTTGTCCTGGATGCAGGAGAAATTATTTCTGAGACCATGCGGTTCGTGGGGGCATAGCTGTGTACAGGCAGTATTTCAGCCTTAAGGAAAAGCCTTTCTGCAAGACGCCGGATCCCCGTTTTTTGTTCCTTTCAAAAGGGCATGAAGAGGCCTTGGCCAGGCTTGAATATACTGTTGAAGAACGTGAGACAGCCCTGCTGACAGGTGATATAGGTTGCGGAAAAACTACCCTGTCCCGTGCGCTCATGGATCGTTGCGGCAGTGGCTACCGTTTTATACTGATTTTCAACCCGCGTATGAATGCAATTGAATTTCTTAGGACGGTGGCATACAGCCTCGATATCAGACAGCCTGCTACAGGTAAGGACGACCTGTTACAGCAGATAACAGGAGCTCTTTATGGCCTGTACCGCAACCAGACCTGTCCTGTGCTTGTTGTTGATGAGGCTCAGACCATCACGGATCTTGATGTTTTTGACGAGATCAGGCTGCTTACAAACTATCAGTTGGACGAACATAACCTGATCAGCGTCTTGATAATGGGGCAGCCGGAACTTCGAAAGTTGCTGCGTCATCAGCAGATGGAGCCGTTAAGGCAGCGTATATCAATGCATTTTCATCTGCAGCCGCTTTCACTAGAGGAAACAATGGAGTATCTTGACTACAGGATTATTGCGGCTGGCGGAGGGTCGGGGCTGTTTACACCGGATGCTGTCCAGGCGATCCATGAGTTGTCAGGAGGGGTGCCACGCAGGATCAATACGTTGGCGAACAACGCCTTACTTGTGGGCTATGGTTTTGATGCTGCGGTTATTGACGCTGCGATCATCAGGGAAGTGCGTGACGAGGTGAAATTCTGATGGATTTGGCCAGAATTCGCAACAAGGGTCGCCAGGAGCAGCAGGATGTGCAGGTTAATGCCGTAACCTTGCCTGCTGAAAAGGCCGTTTTGGAGCATATCGCTATCGCCACAGAGCCTGCAATGCCAAATTTAGATGCCGATGATTTTTTTGACCAGCAGCCGGCTCCTCTTTCAACCACAGAGTCTGTCTCTTGCAAGCCTGCCGGATTTTTCAGGGGATTTGATCCGCTGGCAGTAATACTGTCAGGAAGGGAACGTGATTTAAGGGGACAGAAAGAGCTGATGCTCCTAACCGAACAGCAACGGCAACCATTGCAGGTAACTACCGGTTGTGAAGAGTTTCTCTGTTTCTGCCTTGGAAATGAGGAATACGGCATAAATATTATGGATATAAAAGAGATCATAAAGCTTAGGGAGCTGACTGAAGTCCCCAGGGCACCTTCTTTTGTTGATGGTGTGATCTCATTGCGGGGTGTTATAGTTCCAGTCTTTTATATGCGTAAACGTCTTTCCATGTCACTGGATTACCAGAGAAACCATGAGCGGATCATTATAGTTCGCTGCAATGAAGGTCTGCATGGTCTCAGGGTTGATAAGGTGATCGGTGTTGTAAAAATCTATGACGGCAGCAGGGAGACAACACCGGCAGTGCTTGAAGGTGTTGCCAGAGATTTTGTAGCTGGAATCGGCAGGACAGATGGTCGGATGATAATTATTCTGGATATAGCCAGGGTGGTTGATATCTCGCTTGGCGAGGTTGGCTGAAATGAATAATGAAACAGAGGAACTGCAACTGGCAGGTTTCTGTCTGGGAGATAATCTGTTTGCCGTTGATATCATGCGGATCAGGGAGATCGTTATTCCTCAGAAACTCAGCAATTTCCCACTGCGTAATAACAGTCTGGACGGGATGATAAATCTTCGCGGACAGGTGATTCCGGTTATGAATCTGCGGGCGTTTTTTAACATGCCTCCCAGAGATGGCGGAACTGGCAAACTGATGATTATATCGGTTGCCGGACATCCCTTTGCTTTGGCGATTGATGATCTGGATGATGTAATAAGTGTTTCATTAAAAAATCTTGCCCCACCACCAGAGCTTGTTAAAGGGGTTGGTTCTGAATACTTGATTGCAGTCTGTCTTTATAGTGAAAAGATGTACCTGGTACTTGACGTTGACTCGCTGTTTGTCACTGACGATATGCACCAGTATTGTCAGCATTCAGGAGGTGGTGTTCAATGATAATATCTGATCCTGTAACTGATTCTTCTGAATATGATGAAGAGTTTCGTTATCGTGTTGTGAGGGAGCTTAGAACAGTGCCGCTTGAAGAAAGCCGGGAGGCGCTTTTTGATGCACTGGGCGATCAGAGTTGGCGTGTGAGAAAGCAGGCAATAGATGTGCTGCTTTCAGCAGGCATTGGTGAAGATATCCTGCAGCAGCTTACGGCTTTCTTAAGCGATGATGATAATGCAGGGCTTCGTAATGCTGTTGCAGAGTTGCTTGTCAGGATCGGTGGCAGGGCTGTGCCGGTCCTGACCAGTTATCTTTTTGACACTGATCACGATGTACGTAAACAGGTAGTTGATATCCTGGGTGCGATTGGAAACAGAGAGGCCTGTAAGGCATTGGTACTGGCGCTTTCCGATTCTGACTGTAATGTAGCCGCAGCAGCGGCAGAGGGGCTTGGCTCCATATCTGATCCGGATACAGCTACAATGCTTCTGCAACAGCTTGAAAATCGGCGGGAGCCTTTTTTTTCATTTGCTGCATTGGAAGCGCTGGGCAAGACAGGTAGTCCTGGACCGTTGCCTTTGATCATCAGGCAACTTGTTGGCCAGGATGTCCTTAAACGGGCTGTTTATGAATGTATGGGAAGGATAGGCGGGGATATGGAGGCTGTAGAACTGCTGCTTGAAGGTTCCATTTCCGAGCTTGTCAGTGTCCATCAGGCAGCAATTTGCTCACTTGCACAGGTGCTGCAGCAGCTTGAAGATTCCATCCAGGTCACTGCTGACAGGCGTGTGAAGAAGTTCTTGAATCAGGGACTGCTTGAACATCTGATCAATGCATTCAAACCAGGCAATATTCTTTTGAATGATGCCGTGGTAACGATTCTTGCAAGGGTCGCAGACTCCCGTGGTGTTGAGGTGCTGTTTCGTGCTCTTGCTGATAATCGTATTGCATCAAAGGCAGAACGCGGGTTGCAAAAAATAGGTGATAATGCATTTACGGCAGTTGATGAGATATTCAGCAGAACAGAAGAACCAGCCGGGCGTGCGGCTATCTGTTCATTTCTTGGCAGATATGGAAAACCATACAATTCTGCAACTATCCGCCTTGCCCTTGAGGACAGCAGCGCTCAGGTACGTGCCACCGCCGCCTTTGCTGCCGCCGGCATGAATGATCCCGAGATACCGGCGTTGCTCATCAGGTTGCTTGAAGACGAACATAATATTGTCAGGGATAGCGCTATTAATACATTACAGCGTTATGCAGAAAGTGATGCCAAGCTGATTTCAGAAGCAGCAGAACGGATGCTTCATTCAACCGAATCAATCCAGCGTCGAAGTTCAGCAGCACTCTTTGCAGCGCTTCAAAACGGAGAACGGCTTTCGCAACTTTTAAAGGATGAAGATCCTTCAGTACGTGAGACAGCGGCCCGGACAGCCGGAAAATTGCGTTTTAAGGAGGGCTGTTGCTATCTGATACCGGCGCTGGTGGATGAAAATGCTGACGTCCGGATTGCTGTTGCCGAGACACTAGGATACTGTGGAGATGTTGAGGCTGTTTCTCCGATCAGGTTGTCTCTGAAAGATACGGATCCCTGGGTTAAGGCAGCAGCATTACGCAGTCTGGTGCAGCTTGTCGGTGAAGATGCCCTGCCAGACCTACTGCAATGCTGGGACAGTTCTGAAGAAGTGGTTCAACTGGTCTGTCTTGAGTCTTTTGATCTGATTAAAAGTATGGAAGGGGTAAAGGCTGTATCACGCGATTTGGGGCAACTTGACGGAGAGGTTCTGAAAGAGGCCATAAAACTCCTGCACCGTTATGATTTTTCGTTACTAACGCCATGGTTCAATTATATTATCAACCATCCGGAGTGGGATGTTAGAATTGCCGGTGTAAGGGCGTGCGATCTGCTTGCTGATAATGAGCGGTTCGCTTTGCTGCATAACGCCCTGAATACTGAGAAAAACGATCTGGTTATGGCCGAGATCAGATTAATGCTTGGCTGGAACTGATATGTATTCGGTTATGACTGAACTGCAGATGTCTGAAGAGGAATTCAGGCTGTTACGTGACTTTGTCTATAGCCACTGCGGTTTATGGTTTGACGACCAGAACTCATATCTGCTCGAAAAACGCCTCGGTCGCCGACTTGCCGTACATCAGCTTGGCAATTTTTTGGAGTATTACCAGTTTTTAAGATTTAACCGGAAACGTGAACAAGAGCTTGAGGAGATAATGGATCTCCTGACCACAAATGAAACCTATTTTTTTAGGGAAGAATATCAGCTTAAGGCATTCAGCCATGAGATTATCCCTGAATTATGCGCTGCACGGGGGCAGTTTGATCTAAACAGAAGGATACGTATATGGAGTGCAGGCTGTTCAACCGGTGAAGAGCCTTATACAATCGCAATGCTTTTGCTTGAGATGGATCATCTGAAAGACTGGTCAATCGAGATAATAGGCACTGATATAAGCCAGCGTGTTTTACAACATGCCAGACGTGGTATTTACGGTTTGTCGGCATTACGTACTACTGATGAATATTTCAGGAACAAATACTTTGAAAAACAAGGAGATGGCAGCTACAGGGTCGCTGATAACGTACGCAGACTGGTAACTGTAAGTCATCTGAATCTGCTGGACAATACCAGGTTAAGGATGCTGGGCAGTTTTGATCTGATATTCTGCCGGAATGTTATTATCTATTTTGATCAGTTAGCCAAGAAGAAAGTGGTGGAGTCTTTTTACAGGTCCTTGAAGGATTCAGGGTATCTTTTGCTGGGGCATTCGGAATCTTTGATGAATATCAGCACCAGGTTTAACCTGCGCCATTTTAAAAATGATATGGTATACCAGAAACCGGTATTTTCAACAACGGGAGAAAACAGATGAAGCCGGTTCGCGTGCTGGTAGTGGATGATTCTGCCTATAGTCGAAGAAGTATAAGCAAGATGCTGGAGCAGATGCCAGGGGTTGAGGTCGTCGGTTATGCTGTTGATGGCGAAGAGGGTATCCGTCAGGTTATCTCCCTTAAGCCGGACATAGTGACTGTTGATCTTGAGATGCCACGTATGGACGGTTTTACATTGTTGAGAATCCTTGCCAACCGCTTTAATCTTCCTGTGATTGTAATCAGTGCCATTTCAGATGCAGACAAGGTATTTAGAGCGCTTGAAATGGGGGCCCTCGATTTTGTAGCCAAGCCTGTACAGGGTAATGCCCGTGAACTCAACAGTATCGAGCAGGATCTCAAATGGAAAGTAAAGCAGGTTATAGTTAATCTTTTCAGCAAGAAAAACAGTCTGTCAGTAACGGATAATGAAATAGAAAAAAGCCGCAAGGTTGTTAAAGCAGTTGAAAAACAGCCTGTAGAATTGGTGGCTATTGCTTCTTCTACCGGCGGACCACCGGCACTTCAGGCTATCTTCAGCTCTTTTGAAGAAAATCATAATCTGGCTGTAGTGGTTGCACAACATATGCCTGCCGGATTTACCCGCGCCTTTGCAGAAAGACTTAACCGTTCATCACCATTTACAGTGCGTGAGGCAGTTGAGGGAGACCGGATTGAACCCGGGTTGGCCCTTGTGGCCCCAGGCGGATTTAATCTGCTGCTGGAACAGTCAGGCGGATCTGTCAGGGCAAGAATCAATCCCCCCACCGAAGGTGATCGTTATGTGCCCTCTGCTGATCTGCTGTTCAGTTCCTGCGCCCCTATTTACGGCAGAAGGATGCTGGCTGTGGTCTTGACTGGCATGGGTAACGATGGAAGCAGGGGAGTGCAGGCCGTAAAGGCCAGGGGTGGTCGTGTGCTGGCTGAATCAGAAGATAGCGCCGTGGTTTACGGAATGCCACGTGAGGCAGTAGCAACCGGCTGTGTGGATCGGATTACGCCGTTGCCAGGTATCAGCCAGGCAATTCTTGAATTTTGTGGATTTGAAAACAGCAAATGACAATTACCTGCAAGGAGTAACTGATGTTATTGGAACAAAAATACAATCCGTTGGAGATTGAAGCCAAATGGCAAAAAACATGGCAGGATCATAAGACCTTCAAGGTTACTGAGGATCCCGGTAAACAGAAATACTACCTTTTGGAGATGTTTCCATATCCATCCGGCAGAATCCATATGGGGCATGTACGTAATTACTCTATCGGAGATGTAGTGGGGCGCTTCAAGCGGATGCGCGGCTTCAACGTGCTGCATCCGATGGGATGGGATGCCTTTGGTATGCCTGCTGAAAATGCCGCCATTAAAAACAACTGCCATCCTGCAGCCTGGACATACCAAAACATGGCTTATATGAGGGATCAGTTAAAGCAGATGGGGCTTTCATATGACTGGGACCGCGAATTGGCTACCTGTGACGTATCTTATTACAGATGGGAACAGAAACTGTTTCTTGAGATGTATAAAAAGGGGCTGGCATACAAGAAGAAATCCTTTGTCAACTGGTGTCCCTCATGTGAGACCGTACTGGCAAACGAACAGGTTGATGACGGAGGATGCTGGCGCTGTGATACAGAGGTAATGCAGAAGGAGTTGGAACAGTGGTTTTTCAAGATTACGGATTATGCAGAAGAACTGCTTGATTTTACCAACAGGCTGCCCGGCTGGCCAGAGCGGGTTCTGATTATGCAGCGCAACTGGATCGGCAAGAGTACCGGTTGCGAAATAAATTTTGAACTGCATGGAAGGGCTGGGGAGATCAAGGTATTCACCACCCGTCCGGACACCCTGTTCGGTGCAACATTCATGTCGCTTGCCCCTGAGCATCCGATGGCTTTGGAACTGACTGCACCTGAATATCTTGCCGGGGTTGAGGCCTTTATTGACAAGGTAAAAAAGACCGATCGGATTGCCCGTACTGCTGATGACCTTGAAAAGGAAGGTGTTTTTACCGGGTCATACTGTATCAATCCGGCTACTGGTAAACAGATGCCGATATTCCTTGCCAATTTTGTGCTGGTTGAATACGGTACTGGTGCTGTTATGGCTGTCCCTACCCATGACCAGCGTGATTTTGAATTTGCCAGAAAGTATAACCTGGAGCTTAAGGTGGTGATCCAGCCGGAGGGTGAACAGCTTGATCCGGCTTCCATGTCTGCCGCCTTTACCGAAGCTGGTATTATGGTCAACTCGGCCCAGTTTGACGGACAGAAGAGTGAAATTGCCAAAGAGTCCATTGCCGACTGGCTTGAACAGCAGGGTAAGGGCAAGAAGACAGTAAACTTCCGCTTGAGGGATTGGGGGGTGTCGCGTCAAAGATACTGGGGGGCCCCCATACCAATCATCTACTGTGACTGTTGTGGTGTGGTACCGGTACCTGATAAGGAACTGCCGGTTGTGCTGCCAAAAGATGTCCATTTTACCGGTGAAGGTGGCTCTCCACTTGCAACCCTTGAAAGTTTCATCAATGTGGACTGCCCGCTTTGTGGTAAATCTGCCCGTCGAGAAACTGATACAATGGACACCTTTGTGGAGTCTTCCTGGTATTTTTTGCGTTATTGTTGCCCTGATTATGAAGAAGGGATGCTGGATACGGCTCGCGCCCAATACTGGATGTCGGTTGATCAGTATATTGGAGGAATTGAACATGCTGTACTGCATCTGTTGTATGCCCGTTTCTTTACAAAGGTGATGAGGGATTTGGGTTATATTAATGTGGATGAGCCGTTCACAAATCTGCTGACCCAGGGGATGGTAATCAAGGACGGCGCCAA
>DYNH01000024.1 GCA_020721175.1 Trichlorobacter lovleyi
TTGTTGTCAATTTTTCCATACAGTCTCTTGTAAAAGTCATAAATTGTCATATCTATTTAATTGTAACAGCTTCTAAAATACCGTATATAAGATACGTATGTACTGCTCCTACTTCGGTTTTCATGAACGCCCTTTTACACTTACACCAAACCCCGCTTTCATCTTTTTAAGCAGGGCCCACCAGGAAGCGTTTGCCCATCTGATATACGGTATTGAAAACCGTTCCGGTTTTATCATGCTAACAGGAGAAGTAGGCGCTGGAAAGACAACAGTAATTCGCACCCTGCTTTCAGAATTAAAGCCGGAAACATATGCCACAGCACTTATACTTAACCCGATGGTTTCCACGCTGGGGCTATTGAGTACAATTAATCGCGAATTTGGTATTTCCGACAAAGGATCTGAGCCTGCCGAACTGGTGGAGGAACTCTATCGGTTTCTGCTTTTGCAAAAGCAAGCCGGACGAACATCTGTTCTGGTAATTGATGAAGCACAGGATATGGAACCAACGGTGCTTGAACAGGTACGTCTTGTATCAAACCTGGAGACATCTACTGAAAAACTGATTCAGATTATACTTGTGGGACAACCAGAACTTGAAACTTTGATGGGCCGTACTGACCTCAGGCAACTTAATCAAAGGATTACAGTACGATTTCACCTTACACCGATGGAACTATCTGACACAGCAGATTACATCAGACACCGGATTAAAACAGCAGCAGATGGGAATGAAACTGCAGTAGTCTTTACTGGTGCCGCCGTTAAATATATTCACAACTTTGCAGGTGGGCTGCCCCGTCTGATAAACGCATCTGCTGACAGATCTCTATTGATTGCATTTAACCATAATTTGAAAGAAATTGACGCTTCTACTGCAAAAAAAGGTATTCGGGATGTTTCAAGTTCATCCAAGTGTCATCAGGTTAAATGGAAAAAGTTATTATGGATATCTCTATCAGTTTTGTTTCTTTTCGTCATAGCAGTATGCTACACCTATCCAGTATCAGAAATATTTTCAAAAACCACAAAAGCTGATACCGTAAAAATATCGTCCGTCCTTCCAACTGTTTCTGAAACTGAAAATATAAGAGTAGTCCTTTCTGCACTTGAAGGAATCTGGGATATGACAATCCCTTCCAGTTCAGCATTATCTCTTGAAAAGCAGTTATATAACGCAGGATTCAAGCTATATGGTTACACAGGAAATCTTGGGGGTATAATCAGACTGGGATATCCTGCAATAATGAAATGTGTATTCGAGCCTGACAGCTCCATAAGATACCTTCTGCTTTCAGGTATATCCAGAAATCAGGTTATACTTTTGGTTGGAAAGGGAACAACCTTAAAAATGGATACCTCTGAATTTGAGAAAAAGTGGACCGGCAGTGCACTTGTTCCATGGAAAAACTTCTCCGGCATACCGGTACCACTACGTCATAATTCAACTCCTGGCGAACGTAATATGCTGATTAGATTAATGTTAACTGCTGATGTCTGGCCAAATGGTACAGCAGAAGCATCAGATGCTGCATTACGCTCAGCAATCAAATCGTTTCAGTCCAGTTACGGGATTGAAACCACTGGAATAGCCGGAGAACTTACCCTGATGAAGCTTTATAGAGTTTCAAAAAAATATAAAATCCCTTCACTTGAGAGGGGGGAACAGTAAGCCATGAGTCATATTTTAGATGCACTGCAAAAAGTACAGGAGCAAAAAGTTGCAAAACTTAAACACCTGACCATTACCGGAGGTTCGCTTATTGATTCATCTGTGCGGCGTAAAAGCTACAAAAAATGGTACATGATTGGCGCAGTCATAGTTTTACTATCTGTTGCAGCTTCAGGAACATGGCATTTTCTCAAACAGCCAAAAAATACGACAAAAACAGAAACAAAAGAGCAGGTATATTTACCTCAACCACAGATTCAAACAACCGTTACTCCTGTGAAAGTAAAGTCCGCTGTTCCTGCTTCAACTTCAGCTCAATCAGTTCCATTGCCTGTATCAAACAGACAAAAAAGCACAAATGTCAGAAGTGAAGAAAAGGCTCAGGCAATTCAAAAAACTGTTTCTTCAAGTCCAACAAAAAAGCATAAGGCAATGATACAGACCAGTTCTGCCACAAAAATAATTTCATCGCCTCCTGAAGGAATCAAACTAACCGGAATAGCTTGGCAAGAGGATCGTAAATTACGCAGAGCAGTGGTAAATGATATATTAATTGGCGAAAAAGATGAAATAGCAGGAGCTAAAACAATTGAAATCAGACCTGATATGGTAAGATTTGAAAAAAACGGTTTATACTATGATGTTGTTCTGCCTCGTTAATCTTTTTATTGATGGACAAATTGAAGAAACATTAAAACTTCACTATTTATTAAAAAACGCTTGAAATGGTACCTGTTTTCCTGATATACACAGCGTTAAGTTTCAACGAACGAGATAAAAATATCTGTTCAGACTGCTGGATAGATATAAAGAAACCAAATATTTTAACTATTGAAACAGAATCATAAAGTTTAATGACTTTGTTCAGCTAGACCGGATTTATTAAATCATTAAAGACATGGTTTAATATGGGCTGTGGTGGCCATGGTGAAGCGGTTAACACTTACGACTGTGACTCGTACATACGAGGGTTCGATCCCCTCTGGCCACCCCAAAATCTAGAATTAATGCTGATTGCTTCTAATTAATGAGGTTTCACCGTATCTGATGCCATTGGGCACTAACGGAGAAATCTCTTTTTTTATTTGATTGTCATCCAGAACTCTTTGGCAAAAGAGTTATTAAATAGGTCACAAGATCAAGTGAGTATATGATAAAGAAACAGCGCTATGTCAGAGAACTGGTTCAACCACGTCAGCGCACCATAATGCTCTCTGTTATAGTAACCACACTCTTTGCCCTTTTGGTAATGCGTCTCTGGTATCTGCAGATTATCAGGGTTGATGACTACAGGACAATGTCAGAAAACAACCGGTTGCGTTTTCTGCCTGTGGCTGCCTCCCGTGGTGCGCTGATGGATCGTGAAGGGACTGTACTGGTTAACAACAGACCTTCCTTCAGCCTTTCCATGATACCTCAAGAGGTTAAAAATATTGATGAAACAATGGACAGACTTTCCAGGCTTCTAATGCTGGATCGAACTGAACTTGCTGAACGTTGGGAAAAATCAAAAAAACGGGCTCGTTATTATCCGGTAGTTCTGGCAACCAATATAAGCAGAGAACAGGTAGAAATAATTGAGGAAAACAGATTGAGACTTCCCGGAATCGAAATATCTGTAAAACCGATTCGCGAGTATTCGTTTCAAAATTCAGCGGCACATCTGCTTGGCTATATAGCAGAAATTTCTGATAAAGAACTTGAATCAAAAAACTATGCTAACTACAATCTGGGGGATTACATTGGTAAAAATGGGATTGAAAAAACATGGGAACATGAACTGCATGGTAATGATGGAGGGCGTCAACTGGAAGTTGATTCACGTGGAAGGGTGTTAAGGCTTTTGGCAGAAAACAAACCTACTGTGGGTAACAGTTTGATATTAACCATTGACAGCCGGTTACAACGAAGTGCTGAGGCAGCATTTGGAGAAAAGGCGGGTGCTGCGGTTGTTATGGATGTAAGAAATGGCGAGGTTATTGCCTTTGTAAGTAACCCAACTTTTGATCCTTCCCTGTTCGCCGGTCGCATTTCGCCGGATATATGGAAAGGCTACCTTGAAGATAAGCGCCACCCACTTGAGAATAAGGCACTTTCCGGCCAGTATCCTCCAGGTTCAACCTACAAGATGCTGGTTGCACTTGCAGGCCTTGAGTCAGGAGTCATTGAAGAAACAACTACGTCTTACTGTAATGGTGAATACGTCATGGGGAGCAGCAAATTCAGGTGCTGGAACAGATCAGGACATGGCACTGTAAATCTCAGAAAATCACTGAAAGAGTCCTGTGATGTTTATTATTACCAATTAGGTGAAAAACTTGGGGTTGACAGGATAGCAGCCATGGCCAGACGTTTTCATCTGGGAAGTGAGTTAGGTATTGGTCTTCATAATGAAAAAAAGGGACTGATTCCAACAGTTGCATGGAAGGTCAAACGATTTGGAAAGAAATGGTTTCCAGGAGAGACACTGCCAGTTGCAATCGGTCAGGGGTACGTTCTTATGACCCCGATACAGTTGGTTTCAATGATGGCAACCGTGGCTAACGAAGGTACAGTCTATCGTCCACATCTGGTAAAAAAAGTAGTGGATCCTGATGGAAGGATTTTAAAAGAGTTTGGCCCTGAAATACTGGGCTATACTGGTATATCTCAGGAATCATTTAAAAAAGTCAAGCAGGGTCTGTTTGCTGTTGTAAATGATGCTGGAGGAACCGGAGCCAATGCAAGACTTTGGGATGTAAAAGTGGCTGGAAAAACAGGAACTTCACAGGTTGTAAAGTTAGGTAAAGACCGTAAAAAAGCTGTGATGTATCAACATATGGATCATGGTCTTTTTGTCGCTTTTGCCCCTTTTGATAAACCGGAAATAGCAGTTGCAGTTGTTGTAGAACATGGCGGAGGCGGAGGTGCAGTTGCTGCACCAATAGCAGGAAAAATTTTGCGCACTTATTTTGATCTGCAAAAACCGCCACCAAACCCCGCACGAACTGATTCTTTAAATAAAAAAGAGTTGGAAGATACCACTGAATATGAGTCTAATCGCCATGAAGAGGCCGAAAACCCAAAAAATACGGAATCGTCATCCATTCAGGGAGAAGATGATTGATTGATCGAAGGCTTGTAACCAACTTTGACTGGACTCTGATTGGCATTGTCAGTGCCATTTGCATTCTTGGAGTTCTGAATATATACAGTGCAACAGTTTCATATACGCCAGGCAGTACCCCTTACTACATCAAACAGATCAACTGGATGCTGTTCGGCCTGTTTGTTTCTATAATTGTGGCCAGTCTTGATTATCATATTCTGGAGGATTTTTCATACTGGTTCTACGGTTTTTTGATATTGCTTCTTTTGTGTGTTCTACTGGTAGGCAAACGTTCTCTTGGTGCCACTCGATGGTTGAATCTGGGTCTGTTTTCAGTTCAACCTTCGGAGCTGATGAAGATTGTCATCATTGTAACATTTGCCCGTTATTTTAATAATTATCATACAGTTGGTGGACTATCCTTCAAGGACATGCTTTTTCCGTTGGGACTTTTGATCTTGCCGGTTATCATGATAATGAAACAGCCGGATTTAGGCACAGCCACCCTGGTAATACTGATAGCCTTTGCCATGTCATTCTACATAGGCTTCCGCTGGTCAACCATTTTTACATTTATATTCGTTACCATTCCCTTGTTTTGGTTTACCTGGTCGGTTTACATGAAGCCTTACCAGAAAAATCGTGTGCTTGATTTTATTAATCCGGAACGTTCCCGTCTTGGAAGCGGCTACCATATAATCCAGAGCAAAATTGCAGTCGGATCCGGTGGCTTTTGGGGCAAAGGTTACGTCAAAGGAACCCAATCTCAATTACGTTTTCTACCTGAACAGCACACAGACTTTGCCTTTTCTGTTTTTGCCGAAGAATGGGGCTTCTTTGGTACACTTGTATTGATCTTGCTGTATCTCAGTCTGATCCTGTGGGGACTTAATATTGCTAGACGTTGCAATGATCGGCTTGGTGGTCTGCTTGCAGTAGGGGTTACTGCAATGTTGTTCTGGCATACAGTAATTAATATAGGTATGGTAATCGGTCTTTTTCCTGTAGTAGGTGTGCCTTTGCCCTTTTTTTCATATGGAGGCACATCAATGCTAACTTCCATGGTGGCTGTAGGCATTTTGCAAAGTATCAGTATGCGACGCTTTATGTTCTGATTTTTTCCTTTTGTAATCTAAAATATTACTGTGTTTATTTGATAAAAAAATCAAGGAGCCAAAAACTTTATGAGTAACGTACTTATAATAGGAGCAGGTGGTGTAGGCCAGGTAGTTACACACAAATGTTCACAGCGTCGGGATATATTCAGTAAAATTACCCTTGCGTCTCGCAACAAAGCCAAGTGCGATCTGATTTCGTCACAATTGGGTAACAGCATTGAAACGGCTCAAGTGGATGCAGACAATATACCGGAACTGGTAAGGCTCATTAAACAGGTACAACCCAAAATGGTTATAAATGTTGCATTACCGTATCAGGATCTGCATATCATGGATGCCTGTCTTGAAACCGGCGTGGATTATCTTGACACCGCCAATTATGAACCACGTGAGACTGCTAGGTTTGAGTATTCATGGCAATGGGCATATCATGAACGCTTCATGCAGGCAGGCTTGATGGCTTTACTGGGGTCAGGCTTTGATCCGGGCGTTACCAACGTTTACACGGCCCTTGCAGCCAAAAAATATCTGGATACTGTGGAACAGTTAGATATTATTGATGCAAACGCCGGAAGCCACGGTCAGCCTTTTGCAACAAATTTCAATCCTGAAATTAATATCCGGGAGATAACGGCCACCTGCAGGCACTGGGAAAATGGCAATTTTGTTGAATCTGCCGCACTTTCAACCAAACGTTGCTTTTTCTTTCCTGAAGGAATTGGACAGATGAATATCTACCGTCTTTACCATGAAGAGCTTGAATCAATCGTAAAGCATATTCCCGGAATTAAAAAGGCTCAGTTTTGGATGACATTTTCAGATAACTATCTAAAACACCTTGAAGTCCTGCAGAATGTAGGTATGACACGCATAGACGAAGTTGAATTTAACGGACAAAAAATAGTTCCTGTTCAGTTTTTAAAGAGACTGCTGCCTGATCCGGGAACATTGGGTCCGCTAAGTAAAGGTAAAACCTGTATCGGTATTATTGCCAGGGGGGTAAAAAACGGCACGCGCAAACAGGTTTATATCTACAACATCTGCGACCATGAGGCCTGTTACAGAGAGGTGCTATCACAGGCTATCAGTTATACAACCGGAGTGCCTGCAGTTGTAGGAGCGATTATGATGCTAACCCAAAAGTGGCATGTTCCTGGGGTCTGGAATATAGAGCAGTTTGATCCAGAACCTTTTCTTGAAATTCTGGGACCGATGGGACTGCCGACAGTTGTTATTGATGGTGGTGATTGGCCTGAACTTTAGTATAACTAGCAGCATTCATCCTGTGCATATACCATTTACCATGAGCTGTGAGCTTGTTGAAAAGTCGAATGGTTAAACTGTACTTTTAAAAGGAGCTAGGATGAAAACATATTTAATATTAATATCTTAATAGATTCTAGGTTATCTGTTTTGGTGGATGTCCTGTTGTGTAAGAACTGAAACTGTTTGACACCAATACTGCTTTATGGTTCTATTCCAAACTTATGAATTTATCAATGAAATATCTGCTAGCCTTTATTCTATGCACTTTAAGCATTTTTTCTGTCTGTTTTAAACCTGCTTTTGCAGACTCCACTGAACAGCCAGCACCTGGCGAAATGATTCGAATAGCAATTCTCAAGGGCTATGAGACCATAACCGTTAACGGAAAAAATGTTTCTGCAACTGACGAAAAAGGCAGAAATTTGCAGATCGAACTGCCGGCCAGGTTACGTAATGAATATGACAGGGTAAAATCAGACAAAAATGCTGTAAAAACAATACGTCTGAGTTCTCCGGAACTGTTGCAGGTAAATGGAAAGTCCTACCGTGGAGTTATTGAGATTTCTCCACTAAATGGAAAGCTGCTGGTTGTTGATGAACTTCCGCTGGAAGATTATCTGGTGGGAGTAATTAATAGTGAGATATCTTCTACCTGGCCGATGGAGGCCATAAAAACCCAGGCAGTTATTGCGCGCACATTCGCCGTTGCCAAACGGGATGAACGAAAAAAATCCTTTTACCACCTCGAATCCACGATTATGGATCAGGTTTATGAGGGAAGTGATGAGGAAGATAGTCGCGCAGCGCGCGGTGTACATGAAACCGAAGGCTATGTCCTTAGTTATAACGGCAAAATAATTCAAGCTTTTTATCATGCCAACAGCGGTGGCAGAACAGAGTCTTCAGAAAATGTCTGGGGTAAGTCTTTGCCATATCTTAAAGGAGTCGAATGTCAGTATAGCTTGACCTCAACCACAAGCAGATGGGAACTTTCAATTCCTCTTGCCAAAATTGAGTCTGCCCTTAAAGGATTCAAAATATATGGTCTTAACGATATCAAGGCTGGTCAGTTAAATAACAGGGGACGTCTTAAGACAGTAATACTTGTTACAGACCGCGGCAATATCAGTATCCCTGCCACTAAATTCAGGATGGCAATAGGATCAACTGTAATTAAGAGTACCAATTTTATTGTGCGTGTTGAAGGAGGCATGGCCTATTTTAATGGCTCAGGCTATGGCCACGGTGTAGGTTTATGCCAGTACGGTGCAAAACAGCGGGCGATTGACGGGTTCAGTTTTGACGAAATTCTTTCCTATTATTATCCTGGAACCAAACTCAGCAAACTCTCGGATTTGAAATAAAGGAAGAAGCAGATGCTGGTTTCTGATTTTTCCTTTAATCTCCCTGAAGAGCTTATTGCCCGTTACCCCGCTGCTGTCAGGGACGGCTCACGACTGATGGTTATGGATCGTCAGAAAAAAAGTATAACTAAAAGCTGTTTTAACAGGATAATTGATTGGTTGAGGCCAGACGATCTTCTGGTACTAAATAACACAAGGGTAATACCAGCCAGACTTTTTGGCAGAAAACCCACCGGTGGTCGGGTTGAAATATTTCTGGTAGAACAGGTTCAAATTGCAGAGGATAATGGACACACATTTTTCTGGCATTGCCTGTTGCGTTCCTCAAAAAGATGTCAAGTCGGACAAAGGATTGATCTTCCCGGCGGGGTGAACGCGGAGGTTATCGAGCGAATTGGTGATCAGGACTGGCTAATCCACTTTAATCTGGTTGATGACTTTGAAAATTGGCTGTTACAGGTTGGCCAGATGCCGATTCCTCCGTACCTTAACCGTGAAAGTGAGGAATTGGACAAGGTAAGATACCAGACAGTCTATGCGACCGAGCCTGGAGCTGTTGCTGCACCTACTGCCGGATTGCATTTTACGTCTGAACTTCTTGGTGCGATTAAGAACCACGGGGTGAAACTTACACATATTACACTGCATGTCGGTCCAGGCACCTTTCAACCGGTCCGTGTTGAAAGGGTACAAGATCACAGGATTCATAGCGAGCGTTACTATATTGCCGAAGAGGCAAGGCAAGCTGTGGCCGAAACCAGGGCACAAAACGGCAGGGTGATAGCGGTTGGAACCACGGCATGCCGTACACTTGAATACGCTGCCAGCCAAAACGGCAAGCTCACTTCCGGTTCAGGCAAGGCAAATATCTTCATCTATCCTGGATATTGCTTTAAGGTCGTAGATGCCTTAATCACAAACTTTCATCTGCCTGAATCAACATTGTTGATGCTGGTGTCTGCCTTCGGCGGCAGAGATTTTATCCTTGATGCCTATCAAAAGGCTATAGAGGACAGGTTCAGATTCTACAGCTATGGCGATGCCATGCTGATTGTTTAGGAGTCGCAGTGCCAGATCATTTTCAATTGCTGCACAAGGACAGCAGTTGTCCAGCCCGCACCGGAATGGTTGTAACTCCAAATGGAAAAATCCAGACTCCGATCTTCATGCCAGTGGGGACTAACGCCACGGTTAAGGCTATGAGACCTGAAGATCTTAAAGATGCCGGCACACAGATAATCCTGGCTAATACCTATCATCTCTATCTGAGGCCTGGACACCATCTGGTAAGCCAGATGGGGGGATTACATCGTTTTATGGCATGGGATCGCCCTATTCTTACCGATAGCGGCGGATTTCAAGTCTACAGCTTGACAGATTTGCGTAAAATAACGGAAGAAGGTGTAAAATTCCGTTCACATATAGATGGATCTGCACATCTGCTGACCCCCGAACTGTCAATCAGTATTCAGGAATCCCTGGGGGCTGATATTATTATGTGTTTTGATGAGTGCCCACCGGCAGATGCTGACAGAAGCTACGTTGAAAGTTCACTGGCCATGACCAGCCGTTGGGCCACTCGCTGCAAGGCTGCCCATACCAGAAAAGATCAGCTTCTTTTCGGGATTGTTCAAGGTGGACGTTTTAACGACTTGCGGCTTCGCAGTCTGCATGAGTTGCAAAAGACCGGTTTTGATGGCTACGCCCTGGGAGGGCTGTCAGTTGGCGAAGAGAAGCAGGTAATGCATGATGTAATGGAAGCCTGCGGTGAACAACTTCCACCTGAATATCCACGCTACATCATGGGAATAGGGACACCGGAAGACCTGGTTGAAGCGGTTTGGCGTGGTTATGATATGTTTGATTGTGTAATGCCCAGCCGTAACGCCCGCAACGGGATGCTTTTTACCAGTACGGGAAGAGTTAACATAAAGTGCAAGCAATATGAAGCTGATCATGAGCCGATTGATCCGGAATGCGGCTGTTACGTATGCCGTAACTACAGCAGGGCCTATCTGAGGCACCTGTTCAGATCAGGTGAAATCCTGGCCTCCATGTTAAATACACATCACAACATATCATGGTATCTTAAGCTGATGGCAAAGATGCGCGAGGCTATCAGTCTGGATAAATTTACACTGTTTCGTAAGGATTTTTATCATCAGCAAAAAAAAACGGCTGAATATTTCAAGGAGGAACAAACATTATGATTTTGTCAGGAATAGCTTTTGCAATGGGAACCCCGGCAGGAGGAGCAGCACCACAGGGTGGCGCTGCGGCTTTTATGAATTTTGTACCGTTGATTTTCATGTTTGCAATCTTCTATTTTTTGCTGATCCGTCCCCAGCAGAAAAAGGCAAAAGAGCACAAAGCGATGATTGACGCATTAAAAGTCGGTGACAGCATCAAGACTGCCTCCGGCATACATGGCAAGATAACAACCCTGGATGATCAGGTGATTACTCTTGAAATCGCCACCGGAGTAAAGATCAAAATAGACAGGCCTTTTGTAACAACCGTTGTAAAATAATCAACTTGTAAAGGAGCCCGTGCCAATGCCTAAGGGAGCCGGATGGCGCATTGCCCTGATCATTGCTTTTGTAGTTCTTTCTGGAATTTATCTTGTTCCAACACTGGTACCCAAACTGCCGGACTGGTGGAAAGGGATGTTACCCAAAGACAAGATCCACTTGGGTCTTGACCTTCAAGGTGGCACCCATCTTGTGTTAGAGGTAGATACCGATAAGGCTGTTGATGGAACCCTTGATCTGGTTGCCACAGATCTTGAGGATGTCCTGAACGATAAAAACCTCCGTTTCAAGCGGATCAGCCGTACTGCCGGTAACAAGACGACTATTGTTCTTTATGAAAAGGACACCAGCGATGCCGTGCAAAAGATTTTAAAGGATAAATACCGGGATTACGAGATCATTTCTTCATCTGAAGAAGGTGGACTGTTCGGTGTTTCATTAAGAATGAAGGAAAAGGATATCCAGGATCGTAAGGACAAGGCTGTTGCCCAAGCATTGGAGACAATTCGAAACAGGATTGACCAGTTTGGTGTTTCTGAGCCGGTAATTGCCAGGCAGGGTATAAATCAGATAGTAGTTCAACTGCCCGGTATCAAGGATCCGCAACGGGCCATTGCACTGATAGGACGTACGGCACGACTTGAGTTCAAGATGGTAAAGGAAGGGGTATCGCCAACAGGTGGTGCGATACCTGAAGATGCCGAGGTGTTGTATGAGAAGCACACTGATCCTGATACAGGAGCCATTAACGAAATTCCACTGATTGTTCATAAAAAGGCGCTGATAACAGGAGATTTGCTGACAGATGCCCAGGTCAGGATAGACTCTCAATTTAATCAACCATATGTAGCGATTGAATTCAACTCACTTGGGGCACGTCTCTTTGATCAGATTACAGCGGCAAATGTAAACAAACGTTTTGCCATAGTACTGGACAACACTGTCTATTCCGCTCCGGTAATCAGAGAGAGGATATCAGGTGGTTCAGCCCAGATTTCAGGCAACTTTACAGAAAAAACAGCATCTGATCTTGCGATTGTGCTGCGTGCCGGCGCTCTTCCAGCCCCAGTAAAGATTATCCAGAATGTAACAGTCGGCGCTTCGCTTGGTAAGGAC
This sequence comes from Trichlorobacter lovleyi, assembly GCA_020721175.1. Lineage (GTDB taxonomy): Bacteria > Desulfobacterota > Desulfuromonadia > Geobacterales > Pseudopelobacteraceae > Trichlorobacter > Trichlorobacter lovleyi_A. Next base: position 12,156 of record DYNH01000024.1, read on the forward strand.
TCCATAGATAAGGGGCTAATGGCAGGTGGCATCGGGGTGCTACTGGTTATCTGTTTTATGGCGTTCTACTACAAATTATCCGGTATGGTTGCAAATTTAGGCATGGCTCTTAATATCCTGTATCTGATGGGGGCAATGTCTGCCCTGGGAGCCACACTCACTCTGCCTGGTATTGCGGCAATTGTGCTGCTTGTAGGAATGTCAGTTGACTCAAATGTAATTATTTTTGAGCGGATAAGGGAGGAGCTTCGTCTTGGCAAGTACCCGAAATCTGCGCTTGAAACCGGTTATGACAAGGCCTTCCTAACCATTATGGACTCTCACGTTACTGCTCTGATTACTGCCGCCGTGCTGTTCCAGTTTGGCACTGGGCCGGTCAAGGGGTTTGCAGTCTCATTAAGCCTGGGAATTATCATTAACCTGTTTACTTCTCTAATGGGAACAAAGGTAATATTTGACATGTTCCTTTACAAGGGAACAGTTAAAAAGATGAGTATATAGCGAGGACACCTGAATGATTGAATTTCTAGGAAAAACCAGTTTTGATTTTATAGGCAAGCGTAACATATCATTTGTTATCTCTGCTATTATTTCAGTGGTAGGCATGTTTGCCATTATCGAGATGGTCAGGGGCACTGCCAACATGGGGATTGACTTTACCGGAGGCACATCCATCCAGTTAAAATTTGACAAAGCTGTACCGATTGCTGACGCTCGCAAGGCCCTACACAACGGTGGAATTGCTGAATTTGAACTCCAGGAAGTTAAAGAAGGGAATAAACTGCTGGTTAAGCTACCGAGGAAAAGCGCCCTGGCTGTAGGAAAGGCAGCCGAGATAGTCCCTGCTGCTTTTACCAAATCATTTCCAGGTATTCAGGTGACAGTTGACAGCACCACAGAAATAGGTCCTTCCATTGGCGACAAGCTTCGTAAAGACACTATTATTGCAGTGGCTATCTCTATGCTGGGTATTATCTGCTACATTGCCTGGCGTTTTGACTTCAAATTCGGAATAGGGGCAGTGGTTGCAACACTTCATGATGTACTGGCCATGTTTGCAGCCTATTACCTGACCGGCAAGGAGTTTAACCTTCTGTTTATCACCGCAGTGCTTACTATTGCAGGTTATTCACTGACCGACACAGTTGTTGTCTTTGACAGAATCAGAGAAAACATGCACAAGGATCTGAAAGGCTCGCTGCATAAAATATTTAACTCTAGTATCAACGAAGTTCTTTCACGCAGTATCATTACCTCACTAACCACGTTTCTTGCAGCAATATCTCTCTTCATATTCGGTGGCGAGGTGATCCACGATTTCTCCTTTGCCCTGCTGATCGGGATTGTGGTTGGAATATACTCTTCGGTCTTTATTGCCAGTCCCATTGTCCTGATGCTTGAGGAAAAATCGCTTGACAAGGTACAGGCAACTCCCGCCAAACCTGTTAAGGCTTAGGGAGATTATATGAGCAAGGAATCACTTGTTGTAGGTATAGCGGCCTTGATAATAGGTTTTCTGCTGGGAACGCTTGTCGGAGGGAAATTAATGTCAGGCAAGCACCATCAAACTGCACAGCAACCAGCACAAAATGGAAACTCCATGTCAGAAGTTGCTATTGTTACTGCAAGGATAACTGAACTGGAACAGATTGTTTCAAAAGACCCTAAAAATCTGAAGGCATTGATTGCGCTTGGAAACGATTATTTTGACACCAACCAGCCACAAAAAGCGGCACAGGCCTACAACAAAGCTCTCGAGATTGATCCAAACAACCCTCATGTGCTTACTGACCAGGGTGTAATGTTCAGGGCGCTTGGTTTTTTTGATCGTGCCCTTGCTAATTTTGAAAAGGCAGGCAAGCTTGACCCGACGCATCTTCAGGGACTATATAATATCGGAATTATCTATGCTGTAGACCTAAAACAACCGGAAAAGGCAAAGGCAGCTTTTGAAGAGATTCTGAAAAAAGATCAGAATAGTGATCTGGCTAGACAGGCAAGGGAGATGATAAAACAGCTTCAATCTGTCAAGTAACAGAAATTAAACATCTAGAATTACTTAGGTGTCCCGAATCTGTTTCAATTTGATCAAAGCAGCCTTAGCTGCGGCTTGCTGGGCTGTTTTTTTGCTGCTCCCCTCTCCTGCAGCCGTAAGATCGTCCGCAAAGGTCACTTTGACGATAAAACGTCGGTTATGGGCAGGGCCGTCTTCTCCTACAACAGAATAAACAGGACTTTTTTGTTTTTCCGATGCTAAAATTTCCTGTAATTCACTCTTGGCATCGCATAATAATGGGGCATCATGCTTAATACTCGTCAAGAGTGGAGCATAGATGTTTGCAACTACCTGCTTTACGGCTGCAAACCCTGAATCACAATAGACAGCTCCTATGAGCGCTTCAAAAACATCCGCCAGTACTGAAGGTTTTGTGCGCACTCCCTCGCTGTCAGCCCCTTTTCCAAGCAGAATCAACGGGGCTATTTTTAAACTGACAGCAAGCTCTGCAAGTTTTCTCTGATCAACCAGAGAAGCACGCAGCCTTGACAAATCCCCCTCGGAAAAATCAGGAAACATCTGAAAAAGCTGGTCAGCAAGCACAAGTCCAAGTACAGCATCACCAAGAAACTCGAGACGCTGATAATCGGCATCGCTTGAATTTCTCACTTCGTTGATATAAGAAGGATGCGTCAGTGCTTGAAGCAACAGCGATTGATCTATGAAGGTGTGACCTAAAATCTGTGTTAAAGTTTTTGACATGATTAAAAGTATAAGTGAATAGCCAATTAACTGCAAGTGGTCTTGAAACAAACTCCTGTGTCAAAGGTGGCATATAAAAATCAAGTCATTCCGGCATCCAGATTTCAAAGCAGAGTCAGCATCCTGTCGGCATGACAGAATCAATAACTGATTCTGACTATTTATGCTGAATCGTTACGTGTTCAGTTACGTTGATTTGCATTGCCAACTTAATTCCAGATGCCTATAATGCTGCGTTTATACGGAGAAGAAAAAGAAATGTTTATTACCTTTGAAGGCATAGAAGGATGCGGTAAAAGCACCCAGATTAAACTGTTGCAAACGTTTCTGAAACAATCAGGCTCTAAAGTGATTTTAACACGTGAACCAGGTGGCTGCAAAATATCAGACCAGATAAGGTCTGTTTTGCTGGATGCATCCAACAACGCTATTGCGCCGATTACAGAGCTTATGCTTTACTCTGCTGCAAGGGCGCAGCACCTGGCTGAAGTTGTGCGTCCTGCATTGTCAAAAGGCTTTGTTGTACTTTGCGATCGTTTTAGTGATGCCACCAGGGCCTATCAGGTATTTGGTCGAGGTATTGATAGAAATGTCATGGAAACTCTCAATAATATCACCTGTGAAGGGATAATTCCAAACCTTACCCTGTTACTTGACTGTCCGGTAGAAACAGGTCTGCAACGGGCCATACAGAGGATAGAATCCGTCAATGGGCCACGGGAAGACCGTTTTGAACTTGAATCTATTGCCTTTCACCAGTTAGTACGAGATGGCTATTTGACACTTGCTTCGGAAGAACCGGAGCGATTTGCCGTTATTGATGCTACAGGCAGCCGTCAACAGGTTGCAGAGCGTATTGCAGATGCTGTAATACAGCGCATAATGGCAGGCAAATAATGGGACGCCTTGCCGATATTAAAGGTCAGAACCGGGTTATTGATACGTTAAAGCGTTCAATTAAAGCCAATCGGGTGGCTCACGCCTACATTTTTGAAGGTCAGAATGGCTATGGGCGACGCACCACAGCCATTGCATTTATCCAGACTCTTTTTTGCATGGAACAGTTACGGTATGACGCCTGCGGTATTTGTAAATCCTGCCGTAAAATCGTCTCGGGCAACCACCCTGATCTTCATTTTCTGTCTCCCCTTCAGGACAAACGGGATATAAGTATTGATCAGATTCGGGAATTACAGCAGATTCTTTCACTAAGACCTTTTGAGGCTGAGCGTAAGGCGTGCATTATCGAACCAGCGGAAAGAATGAACGAAAAGTCGGCTAATGCCCTGTTAAAAACCCTTGAAGAGCCTCCTGGCCATGCGATAATAATCTTGTTGACAAGCCATGCTGACATTCTGCTCTCTACTATCCGATCCCGCTGCCAACATCTACGCTTCAGTCCTCTGGATAAAAACAGTGTGAAAGAGCTACTGATAAAACAGGGTATGACGGATGAAGAGGCGTTAAGACTTGCACCCTTGGCCGAAGGAAGCATGGAACAGGTGATTAAGCAGGATGCCGGACTTGATGATAAAAAACGCCTAGAACTGTTGGCTATCCTTTCAAAGACATCATCCAAAAGGATCAGCAGCATCTTTGACACTGCAGAAGCCTTTGCGGTCAACAGGGATGATACAATCAGGTTATTTGATCTTATTACGTCAATTTTACGTGATCTGGTGATTATTTCAACATCGGGACAGGCAGAAATTTCAAATCGATTTATGCTTGATATGCTTTCTGAGGAAGCTGCCAGGTTTACCCCGTCTGATTTAATTGAGGCCCTTGAAATTGCCATTGAAACCCAAAAGGCTATCAAAGGCAATGCTAATCCGAAACTGGCTATGGAGCATTTTCTGATTGGATACTATCGATTGAGAAAAGGAGTCTGATTAGTGATACGCGTTGTTTCCATACAGTTTCATCCGGCTGGTAAACTTTATGATTTTAATGCCGGCAATCTTGTTCTCAAACCAGGACAAAGAGTTATTGTAGAAACAGAAAGGGGACTAGGTCTTGGCACTGTAGTTATTGCACCTCTGGAAAAAGATGAGTCCCTTTTAAGTCAAACCTTGTCATCGGTACAAAGACTACTGGAACCTGAAGATGAAACTACCCTGGAGCATCTGATACGCAGGGAAAAAGAGGCATTTGATTTCTGCCTGCACCGTATCAAGGAACGGTCCATGGATATGAAGCTGGTCAGGGTTGAACATCTTTTTGACGGTAGCAAGATAATTTTTTACTTTACTGCCGACGGCAGGGTTGATTTCCGTGAACTGGTTAAAGACCTGGCACACACATTTCACACCAGAATAGAGATGAGGCAGATAGGAGTCAGGGACGAAGCAAAGATGGTTGGAGGACTCGGGATATGCGGGAGAGAACTCTGTTGTTCTTTGTTTCTCAGGGATTTTCAGGCGGTTTCAGTAAAGATGGCCAAAGAGCAGAATCTTGCCCTCAATCCGTCCAAGATTTCTGGTCAGTGTGGAAGATTACTATGTTGCCTGGATTATGAATACGAAACTTACTGTGATCTGCGGAAAGATTTCCCAAGATGCGGGAAAAGGGCATGTACTTTACAGTACAATGGTATTGTAGAAAAGATGAATATACTGACAGGAGAGATTACTCTGCATCTTGATGATGGCAAACTGATAAACATACACATAAAGGAACTGATTGACGAGCAACCCCAAACAATCACGTTGGCAAGCAACATCAAGGCAACCGAGCAGTTATCCGCCCAATCTGCCAAGGAACAACAGCCAGCATCACATAAACAGCAAAAACAACAGCAAGCGCAGTCTTTATCATCAACAACAGTAACAGATGCCTCCGTAAAGAATTCTTTTATCAAACACCAGTCGGAAACAACAGTTGCAAAAGAACAACAGCGAGTTGATGATAAACCACGGCGCAAAAAGAGGAACCGTCGTAATACATCCAACAAGACATCAGAACAGAAAACAGATAAACCCAACAGGGAGTAGCCAGCAATGAAACCATTTTTTTACGTAACTACACCTATTTACTATGTCAACGATGTTCCACACATCGGACATGCCTACACAACCGTTGCAGCCGATGTCCTGGCCCGTTACAAAAGACTTAAAGGCTTTGATGTCTTTTTTCTGACCGGCAGTGATGAACATGGACAAAAGGTTGAAAAGGCTGCCCAAACCAGCGGGGAGACACCTCTAGAACTGGCAGATCGTGTTGTAAAGAGGTTTCAGGCGCTCTGGACAAAACTTGGTA
>DYNH01000025.1:0-16347 GCA_020721175.1 Trichlorobacter lovleyi
AAATATGATTATTTCTTTAACTGTTCAATAATTCCAGGCACAGCTTTTTTAAAGGCTGAGGCAAACGCCTTCTGTAAAACCTCTTTATGAAGTTTTTCACGATCCTTTACAGCAAAATCGGAAAATCGTGACTCAAAACTGAGTGTGTTTGTTTTTAGTCCCTTTTTCCAGACCTCAACAGAAAAACTCACACGGCAATCAGCTTCAACCTTAATCAGTGAACTTATCTCATCAAGATGCAGGCTGCTTGAAGTAAGCACCAGGGCTTGGGCTGCCTCCTTGTGACCGGTTTTGTCAATTTTTACAGAATACCCGGAACGCAACAGTTCCTGCTGCAGGGCATCACGAACAATAGCATTAGGGGCGATCGGGCTGGTTATGTTACCCTGTACCCTGCCGTCGCTATCCTTAACCTCGCCAAGAATCCACTGTATCCTGCCAGTAGAGCCACTGACTGTACCTTCCAGGACTGAGGAGAGCACCAGTTTTCCGCCAGATACACTGACTTCACTAACAGGCTTGTAATCAGGGACAAGATGAAGGTCAGACGAAGCACAACCTGCAAAAATCATGGATGCTGAAAATACAAAAACCTGGAAGAGCAATTTTGAATCTCTTAAAAATGACATGGTTTATATCCTCCTCTGTTGAGATGATTTCCCTGTGGAAGTATTACGTTATAAAGCAATTGAACGCAAGAGCAACGGTAAACCTATAGCCTCTCTTAAGTAACTTCTGTAAAGGCGTTTATCCGCAGATTACGCAGATAAAAGCAGATGAAAGAAAAAATATTTTTGCTTCTAATCTGCGAACATCTGTAAAATCTGCGGATAGTCATATGAGTAACTTTAAGTAACACTCTGCATGAAACTGAAACAACCTGACCAAATGATTAATTACATTTTATCTCAGGTGTTTCACCGGTGATCGTACTGATATACTGCCCGATAGCTGCATGAATCGCCGATGCTATCAGATTTGAGCAATGCTCTTTTTCTCCAGGCAACCCACCCAGCGCCTCCGAAATACTCTCGTCAGTTATAAGCAGTACCTCGTTCAAGGATTTCCCCTTAGCCATTTCAGAACCGATAGAAGATGTGGCAATAGCAGCCCCGCATCCTTTAATCAAATAGCTGATGTCTTCAACTATACCATCTGTAATCTTCATAAACAGAAGCAATGTATCTCCGCAATCCGGATCCCCGACCTGGACTACAACGTTTGCATCGTCAAGGCTACCGACATTTCGCGGATTTCTGGCGTGATCAAGTGTTGTCTGGGTGTATTGCATATATCCTTCGCTCAAGTTAACCTCCTTGACAAGTTGATTCAGATGGGCCTTTTCAAAAGGCACCCTGGTCATGGTCCTGTCAGATTGAATATAAGCCTTATATCAGCTATTTAAAAAGCATCTTGCGTTTATGATGCTGTTTACGGAAGACAAAACAGCAATTTTGAAAGAGGCTTAAACAGATTATATAATTAATTCAGCTTAGTTCTGATATGTCAAGATCATTTGCAATCATTCAGCCTGATGACTGCTTCAGCCAGTCCATGAAACTTTGAATACAAGGACGTAACCGGTCTTTTCAAAGGTGACTGTGATATACATGCACAATAAATACCTGCCCTTACAACTGCCTGTTCTTCTGCCACACAAGGCATCTTACAAAATATAGTGTCAAAAGCCTGACATTGACACCATATCTTGTTTTGAGGCATACTCGTTACCTCATTGATTAACAGGAAGGTAACCGCTATATGGAACCCACCGCAAGCAGCTTAGATCTGCCTGAAAGCCCTTTTGTCCACCTGCATCTGCACACACAATATTCTCTTCTCGATGGTGCCATCCGGATTGAAGACCTTATCACCAAGGCCCAAAAGCATCAGATGCCAGCGGTAGCCATCACCGACCACGGCAACATGTTTGGTGCAATTGAGTTCTATCTCAAGTGCAAAAAGGCCAAAATCAAGCCAATCATCGGCTGCGAACTTTATATTGCCCCTGATTCCCGTTTTTCCAAAGATGCAAAGGGAATCTCCGAGGCTGCCTATCACCTGATACTGCTTTGTGAAAACCTCGAAGGATACCGTAACCTCTCCTATCTCAGCTCCGCTGGATACAAGGAAGGTTTCTATTACCGCCCGAGAATAGACAGAGAGCTGCTTGAAAAACATTCCGGCGGACTGATTGCACTTTCTGCCTGCCTTAAGGGAGAAGTGCCGGTGCAATGCAGCCGTGGCAGGATGGAGGAGGCGATCTCAACTGCTCGCTGGTACAGCGAACTTTTTCCGGATCGTTACTATATTGAAATCCAGGAAAACACACTGCCGGAACAGGATGCTGTTAACAGACAGTTGCTTGAGGTTGCAAAGGAACTGAACCTTCCTCTGGTAGCCACCAATGACTGTCACTACCTTAACAGGGAAGATGCCAGGGCGCATGAGGTGCTTCTCTGCATCCAGACCGGCAAGACAATGTCAGATCCCACCCATATGAAGTTCTCAGCAGATGAATTCTATTTCAAGACTCCGGATGAGATGGTTGCTGCTTTCAAGTACGCACCAGAGGCTATTTCAAATACTGTAAAGATTGCAGAGCGCTGTTATCTGGAACTGCCTCTTGATAAAGAGTATTTTTTCCCACACTTTGAACCGCCCGCAGACAAGACCCACGATCAGATGCTTGAAGAGCTGGCTGTTGCCGGACTGACTGAACGCCTTATCGCAATCCGTGCCAAATATCCGGACATGACACCAGAACAGGAACAGGCGTACCACGACCGCTTGGCCATAGAGCTGGACTGTATCCGTGAAATGAAGTTTCCTGCCTACTTCCTGATTGTGGCTGATTTCATCAACTGGGCCAAGCAGCATGGGATTCCGGTGGGACCGGGCCGTGGTTCCGCTGCCGGTTCACTGGTGGCCTACTCTATCAGAATCACAGACCTTGATCCCCTGCCCTACAACCTGCTGTTTGAGAGATTCCTTAACCCTGAACGGATATCAATGCCTGATATTGACGTAGACTTCTGTCAAGAACAGCGGGAAAAGGTAATTGATTATGTTGTACAGAAATATGGCCGTGAACGGGTCTGCCAGATTATCACCTTTGGCACACTTAAGGCCAAGATGGTTGTAAAAGATGTGGGACGCTCCCTTGATATGCCATATGGAGATGTTGACAAGATAGCCAAACTGATACCAGATGACCTGAATATAACCATTGAAAAGGCTATCAAACAGGAACCACAACTGAAACAGATGGCTGATTCTGATCCGAAGGTTGCCCAACTTCTGGAGACAGCCAACTGCCTTGAAGGGCTGACTCGCCATGCCGGCACCCACGCTGCCGGGGTTGTTGTTGCCCCGGACAGGCTTGAAGAATTTCTTCCGGTCTACAAAGATCAGAAGTCCGGAGGCATCAACACCCAGTATTCAATGAAGTACGTTGAGAAGGTAGGACTCGTAAAATTTGATTTTCTTGGCCTCAAAAACCTCACAGTAATTCATAACGCCGTACGGATGGTCAGGGAAGGTAAGGATCCGGATTTTGACATAACAAGACTGAAAGATGATGACAAGGACAGTTATGACCTGATCTCCTCCGGCAACACCACCGGTATCTTCCAGTTGGAATCCAGCGGTATGAAGGAGATGCTGGTCAAGCTCAAACCTTCCTGCTTTGAGGATATCATAGCGGCATGCGCACTCTACCGCCCTGGCCCTCTCAGCAGTGGAATGGTAGATGACTTCATAGATCGCAAACATGGCAGGCAGAAGGTTGTCTATGACCTGCCTCAACTGGAACCTATCCTTAAAGATACCTACGGTGTAATTGTCTATCAGGAACAGGTGATGCAGATTTCACGTTCCCTGGCCGGCTATTCCCTGGGCCGTTCCGACCTCTTGCGCAGGGCCATGGGCAAAAAAGACCAGGCTGTAATGGCAAAAGAGAAGGAGCCGTTTCTTGACGGTGCAATTAAACAGGGGATTGATCCCAAAAAGGCTGAGGCCATCTTTGATCTGATGGCCAAGTTTGCCGAATATGGCTTCAACAAGTCCCATTCTGCTGCATATGCCCTGATAGCCTATCAGACAGCCTATCTCAAGGCACATTATCCGGTAGAATTCATGGCTGCCCTGCTTTCCTGTGATATGGACAACACCGACAAGGTACTTAAAAATATCAGCGACTGCCGTGAGCAGGGTATAGAAGTCCTACCTCCTGACATCAACAAATCCGGCCAGTCTTTCACTGTATCAGGCAAATCAATGCGTTTTGGCCTGGGGGCGGTTAAAGGGGCAGGCAGCGGCGCTGTAGAATCGATCATTGAGGCCAGAAGGGAAGGACCTTTCACTGACCTGTATGACTTCTGCGAACGGGCAGATCTGCGGCGGGTCAACAAAAGGGTAATGGAGGCCCTGATCAAGTGCGGCGCATTTGATTCCCTGCATAAATACAGGGCTCCGCTGATGCTGGCACTGGATGATGCTACTGCTGCCGGGCAACGTTTTCAGGAAGAGCGAGATAGCGCACAGGCATCACTTTTCGGCGATCTGCCTGCTGTCAGCAAAAACGGCAACAGCCGTAAACTGCCTGAAACCAGCGAATGGCATGACAAGGAAAAGCTGGGGTTTGAAAAAGAGGCGCTGGGCTTTCTGATTACCGGCCACCCGCTTGACCGTTATGCAAACGACATCAAACGCCTGGCCAGCGCTGAAATATGCCAGTTGTCTGAACTGCCGGACGGCAGTGAAGTTCGAATCTGCGGCATAATCACATCGCTTAAAGAGATAACCACCAAAAAGGGTGACAGGATGGGTTTTGTAACTATTGAAGACCTTACCGGTCAGATAGAGATAACTATTTTTTCAGATATGTATGTCCAGTCGTCAAGCATCCTGAAATCCGATGAGCCATTACTGATTAACGGGAAACTTGAAAAAGGGGAAAAGGGCTGCAAACTGCTGATTATGAAGGCACAGGAGAAAAATGGTCGCAAATTCCAGCAGAATTCTGTAAATGGAGATATCAAACTGCTCCAGGATGCACAAGAGCAGCAGACTACACGTGTCAAACTGGTCTTGAGACTTAATGAAAACCAATCCTTTCAGTTAGATGCAATTAAAGGGGTTATAGAACAACATTCAGGTAATGTACCGCTTTTTGTCCAGTTTGAGCTGCCGGATCACTTTAAGGCGACCCAAAAACTGCCAGACTATCTTAATGTGTCGGCCAATGATGAATTTAGGGTAGCGATAGAACGGTGCGTCGGTTATAATGCCACGGTTTTTGAATAATACCGATCATCTTAACGTTCGCCTGAAATCGTCACCATTGTCCTTCCGGCTGCATCCATTAGCCGGAAACCATTCTGCAAGTTATTCAAATCACAAATCCCTGCTTAAATATCTTGGGGATTAAAGATGAAGGAGTTAATTTTATGGCGGGTACAATTTATTTAGAATTTGAAAAGCCAATAGCCGAGCTGGAAAAAAAGATTGAAGAACTCCGATCGATTGGAGACAACGATCTTGCTACAGAGATTGATGCCCTGGAAAGTCGGATAGAGGTCAAGCGTCAAGAAATTTTTGACAACCTTTCCAGGTGGCAAAAGGCTCAGGTAGCCCGTCATATCAACCGTCCCTTTACATTGGACTATATCAGGTATCTGTTTACCGATTTTTTTGAACTCCATGGTGACCGTAATTACGGCGACGACCACGCCATTGTCGGGGGACCAGCCCTGTTTGATGGCAAGCCGGTAATGGTTATAGGACATCAGAAAGGGCGGGACACCAAGGAAAAGGTATACCGTAATTTTGGTATGCCCAATCCCGAAGGGTACCGCAAGGCGCTGCGTCTTTTTAAAATGGCAGAACAGTTCAACCTGCCGATCATCACATTTGTTGATACACCAGGTGCGTATCCGGGGATAGGGGCAGAAGAACGCGGACAGGCTGAAGCCATTGCCCGTAACCTGCGGGAAATGGCCGGCCTGAAGGTGCCTGTAATTGTATGCATAACAGGTGAAGGAGGGTCTGGAGGCGCCCTGGCCATAGCTGTCGGCAATCGTGTCCTGATGCTAGAACACTCGGTCTATGCAGTTATCTCACCGGAAGGCTGCGCCGCCATCCTCTGGTCAGACGGCACCAAGGGGCAGCAGGCTGCTGAAGCACTTAAACCGGCTGCTCAGGATATTATTGAGCTTGGTGTTATAGACGAGATCATCCATGAGCCAGCCGGTGGGGCACATCGTGACCATGAAGCGACCGCACTGGCCATCGGCTCGGCAATTCGCCAACATCTTGCAGAACTTTGCGAGATGACACCGGAACAACTTGTGGAAGACCGTTATCAGAAATTCAGGGCAATGACCCGCATGGCCGCTTGATATCTTGCCATGCCACAGCACAAACCGGGGCGATCCATATTAAATCGCCCCGCAGAATGTCTCGTACTATCCCAAATTAAGTTCATCAAGAGACAACCGGTATCCAGGCAGAAAATGATCCAGAAAATAGATAACCTCCGGTAATGCGCTCTTCCTCAGATTCTCCAGATGTTCCTTACCAGCCCTTCTGAACTCCAGATTACCTGATTTTTCCTCTTCCAGACACTTGATAAGCGCAGCAATCTTATCGGCAGCCTTAACTACAGGCTGGTACTGCGTATCCTGCTCTTCAAAGAAAAACAGCGGTTCATACAGACAAGCCAGTTCTGGCGGAAGCATTGCCAGCAACTTTCTTCGGGCGCGATCTTCAAGCTGGTGAAATGATTTTTTAAAATCAGGGTTAAAATATTTTACCGGCGTTGGCATATCACCTGTAAATATCTCGCTAGTATCGTGAAATATCCCGTACATGGCTGCCAAATTTGGATCAAGTGTTCCATTATAAAAGGTGTTCCGGATCAGCGCCAGTGCATGGGCCAGCATGGCAACATCCAGGGAGTGCTCTTTTATGTTCTCGGCCTGGGTATTCCGCATCAACCCCCAGCGATTGATGTACTTCATCCTGGCAAGAAAGGCAAAAAAATCATGGCGATCAGGTGATTGGGTAGATTTCATATTTTCTGCTTTCTGTAAATCCCATGCCACTCCTGTTTCAGGGAGCCGGAGGGATTATCCGTTCAGAATTTTTCTCACTTCATCTGTATACTGTTCTCCATCAATCCTTACGATCAGTGGCGGCATAATCTGTACAACAGAATTTTTCCTGCCTTTTGCAAGTTCCACCAGAAACAGCTTGGCATCTGCATCCGGTATCCCATGAACCAGACGAAGCCTTAAAACTGCAAGCTTTAGAGCAAACGCCTCCACCATCAGATCAGAAAGGCGATCCGGGTGATAAACCATGCAAATCCTGCCTGTAGGCTTAACCAGGTACTTTGCTGCGGCCAGAAAATCCTTAAGTCCGGCAGTTGTCTCATGCCGGGCAGACAACCTGCCCTGATGAGGATTCAGACGTCCGCTGCCCTGTTTACGGTATGGCGGGTTACTGACAACAAGGTCACAACTTGAAACCGGCAGACAGTTACGGAAATTCAGTATATCTTCGTTCAAGATTGAAACCCTTTCGCCAAGACCGTTCAGCAGGACATTCTGCTGTGCCAGTCTGGCTGTCTCCTGATCCTGTTCAAAGGCGACTACCCGGGCTTCACCTGCAATTCTGGCAAGTATCAGTGTCATAACACCACTGCCAGCACCCAGATCAGCTACAGACTGTTCCCTGGATGCCGCTGCAAAATCACACAGCAAAAGGGGATCAAGTGTAAAACGGTAGCCGTACCTGGGCTGCATAATCACCAATCCAAAACGCCTCAATTCATCTCTGGTGTAAAGATCAGGGTCAAAAGAGATGCTGTCCCCGGCCTGACAAATCGAAGAAGAATCAGGTGACACTGTTGCCCCTCCTCACAAACAGCCACTCCCGCACACAAAACAGAACAAAAACGCCAAAGGCAGCCAGTGTCAACCATTTTCCGATTCTGAATGGCAACGGATCAAAACGGAACTCTACATCATGTTTGCCGGTTGTCAGGTAAATCCCCCTCAGAATATGATTAACCGGAACAATAACAGCAGGTCTGCTATCCACTGTCACCTTCCAGCCACCCTGAAACTTTTCGCCAAGCACCAGCAGGCTGCTGGTTGCCACATCCGCCTGGATACGGATCAACTCATCCTGATTCTGTTCAAGTCTTACCTTGCCTGGCTTTTCAGACCAGACAACGGAAATTTCAGGCGCTGATTCCACAAGAGCTTTTCTGGATGGATCAAAATCTGGCATCTTCATCCTTTCAAGCCTTGCAGCAGGATCATTTACAATATCCAGATCCGTCACCAGCCAGGCCTTTGGCAATACCCTGCGGTTTTCCAGCAACACCTCGCCGCTCTGGCAAAAGATCGGCTGATAACGGTCACCAAATCTGTCCCTGTGCTGCTCATACACCTGCTCATCAAGCACAACCCAGCGTACATTCATCATATCAGGCATGGATGACTGAAGTGAGAAGGCATCAAGATACTCCTGCCAGCGCCGCTTCTGCACCGCATTGGAGGTAAAAAGCACAGGTATTCCGGCATTGGCATAACTCATTGGATCACGGTTTCCCAGCAACAGCACCCTGTACTCCGGAACCATCGCCCTGACCTGTTTATCAGGCTTGACAACCGGATTTCCCTCTTGTAACTGCTCTTTGATCAGCGACATCACCGGTGTAACAGCAGTCTCTGTACGGTTTGGCGGATCCGTAAGCACCAGAAACTGTCTGTTTACCCGCCAGAGGTCCCCAGCCAACAGAACCAGCAACAGCAGGATACCTGGCACAGCCTTAAGCCTGTGTCTTGCCACACCAAGTAACAGCAGGGAGCAGAGACTGGCAAGGGCCAGGGCAATGCCAGTTTCCCTTTCCAGGTTTAACCATCGCTGCGACACCAGCCCAACTCCCTGCTGGTACCTTGTCGGCCTTGACAGCAGATCAAACAGCCATTCGCGGACTGCTGCCCCAAACAGCCTTTCAACCAAATGCAGAACTGTCAGACAGAGGGGAAACGCCAGCACCCACCAGAACCATCTTCCCAGCAGAGGTGAAGAAAGGGTCTTTTCGTCCCGCAACAGATCAATGCCGCGGGCAGTTAAGACAGCCAGACCAAAGGCTGTCATAAACAGCATCATCTTTGGCACCCTGAAGCGGCTGATGCCGGGTAGATAATCGTACAGAAACTGGTAAAACGGTGTGTATTTACCCATTGAAAACAGCAATCCACCAACCACCGCCACCAGGGCGACCTTTGTGATCCGGTCATTTTTAAAAAGTAGTGGCAACGGCAGCAGCAGCCAGGGCAGCAGTCCAAAATAGGAGGCAGTCTGGGTAAAGACCATCCGTCCCCAGTAATAGGTCTGATCAGGTTTGGGCTGATCTCCACCTTCCTGACGGGAAAGTCCCAAAAGACCTGGAATCACAAGAGATACAGTCTCTTCAGGCGGTAAAGACCACATCATTGCCTCTTCACGATCAAGCCCTCCTTTTCCCTGGTTGGCGCCTGAATGGACGCCACGGTTGGTATCCTTTGACCAGCCAGCCAGAGGTGCCAGTGAAATAGCGCTTGCGGCCATGAAAAACAACACCATGACAACGCCCATTAGCAGTGTTTGTCCTGCCTTGCGCAACGGCTCCCCAGCGTAGATTTCTTCCAGAATACGCATCATCCCGTAAACCGCCACTGCCAGACAGGTATAAAAGGCAATCTGCCAGTGGGTATTGAAAAACTGGAAGGCGAGTACCATAGATGTACACAGGTAATAAAACCATCGGTTGGAACCAAACCCCCTCTCCAGAAAGTAAAACACCCACGGGGTATATGAAATTGTGGCGATCTTCATTACATGGCCGGCATTGATAAGGGAGGCATTTTCTGTACAGAAGGCAAAGATAAAGCCTCCAAAGAAAGCTGCCAGCCGTGAACAGCCTGCCAGCCGGCAGTACAGATAGACACCTGCACCTCCGATAAACAGGTGCAGCACCATAAACCAGGCCACACTGGCGGGCGCCGGTATCAGACCAAACAGCAGGCGTTGATACAGATGAAACTGCATTGAGACCATACCGCCATCATTTGTATGGCCGCTGTTGATATATGGATTCCATCCGGCGCTGGAGAGATCGATCTTCAACATGGACCAGAGCGGTTGCCCGTACGATCTGTAAACACCCCAGTAGAATTCATTGAGTATATCCGGCGCCCGAACGATCTTTGAGGTAAACAGAATCGGGCTAAAAAGTGCTGCCAGTATCAAAAACAGCAACAGTATCGGCCATATATTTGAACGCTGGATATTCATGAAGCAAACAGCCCGTAATAAAACTGTTCCAGTCGTTTGGCGCTGTTCTCCCAGCCAAACTGACAGCTTATCCGTTTGGCTGCGTTTGTTCCAAGTCTCTGCGCCAGTATTCTGTCCTTAAGCAGTTGTAAAACACCAGAGACAAGACCAACTGTATCACCGGATTCACACAAAAGGCCACTTTCACCATGTTCAAGATATTCAGCAACCTGCCCTACCCTTTCTGCCACTACCGGAATACCTGCCCCGGCCAGTTCCGCCAGCTTGGCCGGACATTTGGCACGATTTACCAAAGTATCATCAAGCAGGTACAGTGCGACATCAGAGGCAGCCATGCAGTCCGGAAGCAGTTCGGGCTCCAGCCAACCCGCTAAAACCAACTGATCGGCAAAACCAGACTTGTCTGCTGCATCCTTCAGCAATTTTTCCTCACTGTGCGGCCCCTTGCCAACTACCAGCACCCTGAGTTCAGGGTTATGATGGCAGAGCTGGATGAGTATCTGATGAAGCCGCTGCTGGGCAAATTCAAAAAAACGGGTATAAAGCAGCAGTAACGGGGTGCCAGCAGGGATATTGTAACGGCTGCGCCCCTTTTCACGGTTACCCTGTGGCCGCAATAAAGGCCCATTTGGCAGATATAAGGTACGTTCCTGTGTAGCGCCCATGCCCCAGGCCAGAGACTCAAGTGTACGGGATGCCACGGTAATGCCGTCGGCCCATCTGGTCAACTGCTGCTCCTGAAAGGCAAACAGCCATTTCTCTGCCAGGCTGTAATCGTGCAGCTCATTCATCCCTCCCCCGCCCTCCCGGTCGTCACTGTCAACCACCATCACCGGTGTCTTGATTCCGGCAGTGTGCATACCAGCAAGGGACATCATAGCCAGACCACCATACCCCTTGGGCTTAAAGAGGTGTATCAATTCAGGCTTAAGTTCAAGGGCAGCCCGCAACATCCGTAACGCAATAAATGGAGCCGCAATCATGCCGGTAGTTGGCCCCAGTTTGACATTCTTCAGACGGATATCTCCCACCAGTTCCACCAGCCCGGCATCTTCCGGGTTTGTATAGGGAGGGGCGATTATCTCCAGTTGGTGCCCCCTTTTCTGCAGTTCCAGGGCCAGCGGCAGCATTCGGGCCTGAAGGGTACCTTTGGGGCGCATTCCAAATGGTGCAAGAAAAACAATCTTCATAACAGGCTGACTCCCATCTGCTGTCTGCTGTATCATCCTAACGTCCCAATCCCTTTTTGGCAGCCTTGTACAGATAACCGTCTGCCAGTCGGTAATAAAACGGCAACAAAGGTGAGATCAAAATATTGCTTGAACCAAAAAAACTGCCATGTCTGGACATTATAAGGCGATGCAGCTCAACTTTAAGTTCAGGCCCCATAACTGCCGCCATTGAAGATTCATTTTTCCGGTAATAAAACCCTACATCAGGCAGACAGTGAACTTTACGGCCCAACTCCAGCAAACCAAGCCAGAAATCCCAGTCCTCCCATCCACGGCAAAGTGTCTCATCATAACCACCGGACTCTTTCCAGTCTGCCCGGCGATAGATGGCAGAACAGAAGATTACATTACCAAGCCTCATACGCCAGCGAGAAAAAGCCGGCAAACGCCACCTGCCTGTTTCAGAACCGAATTTTTCGGCGTGGCAGTAGACAAGACCTGTTTCCGGCTCAGCCTCCATTACATCAACCGCCTGTCTGATGTAGCTTTTACTGATCCTGTCATCGGCATCAAGCGGCAGAATATATTTACCTCTTGCCTCAGATATCCCGCTATTTCGGGCTGCTGCCAACCCGCCATTCATCCGCCGGATTACAGATGTCTGCGGATAGTCCAGCCTGTCAATAATCCGGCATGTCTCTGGATCGATAGAACCGTCATCCACTATAATTATTTCAAAGTCTTTATAGTCCGATTTCAAAACAGAACCTGCAGATTCCGCAAGAAAACGGCCCTGGTTATAACATGGTATAATCACTGATATCAGAGGCATATATAAAACAGGTATCTCAGGGGGCATGGGCCACGGTTACAGCACAGACATCGCTGCACCCGGCTTGCAGCAATGCCCTGGCACATTCTGCCAGGGTACTGCCGGTGGTAAAGACATCATCAACCAGCATGATGCGACGGTTGGCAACTAAAGAGGCATCCTTTACAGAAAAAGCGCCCCGAAGGTTCCTGAGCCGCTGTTCACGATTCAACTCCATCTGCGGAACAGTTGGCCGGATACGCACAAGACCTTGCCTGAGCAGCGGAATCCCCCACTGCCTGGCAAGTACCTCTGCCAGAAGCACTGACTGGTTGAAGCCCCTGCTGCGCAAACGGGAGATATGCAACGGTGTTGGAACCAGCAGCTCCGGTTTCAAATCTGCGGCAAAAGATGCGAGTATCTGTGCTGTCAAAAGACCTAACGGACGTCTGAGATGTGATTTGTACTGATATTTGAATGCGTGGATCAAGGTGCGGCAGGCCCCCTCGTAACGCAGGGCAGCCCTGGCAACACTGTAGGGGGGATGCTTGATTATACAGCTTCCGCAGGGATGATCATCCCCAACACCAGCCATTGGTATGCCACAAACACTGCAAACCGGTGATTTTAAAAACGGCAGATCCGCATAGCAATCAGGGCAGATATGAAGTACTCCTGCTTCCGGTATGATCTGTCGGCAGACATGGCAGCGCGGCGGAAGCGCTAACCCAAGCAGGGCAAGGGCAAGATTGTTTAAAAAACCCACCGGCTATAACCCCATATCGGCGTTAACCACCAGCACACGCAGATCAGTAAAACGCGGTCTGCGTTCTATAATAGTTGTAACCCTGCAGAGGCGGTCAGGAGAGTTGCAGTTAATGCAGAAACCTGTCCTGGCGCATGGGGTTTTAAAGTCAAGACGCCTTGCGTTTGGCGGTGTTGCCCACTGCCTTACCCGCTGGACAGCATCCTGCGGTGTACCGTCAACCAGTTTGTTACGACCGGCAAGCACAATCACCATTTTGGGTCCAAAGAACATTGCAGCAACCCGGTTGCCAGTGGCATCAATATTGACAAGCTCACCGGAGAGGGTCAGGGCATTGCATCCGCAAAGGAACAGATCGCAGGTCAACTGCCTGCGCATGATCTCCATTTTCTGCTCCCTTGACAGCCCCGAGGTACTGTGGTTAAGAATCTCCTTCCCCTGTTCAGACAGCACCTGCTGCACACCAAGATCAGTGATGCTCATTGACCCCCCGAAGCCAACTGACAGGGAATCGCTTGCAACCGATAAAATATACTGTCTGGCATCTTCGGGCGTATTACAATAGATAGCTGCAAAATCATTCTGGGCCAGAGACTCAACCGCCTTGCGGCATTTCTGCTCCCAGGTCCAACTTGTCAGTTCATCTGTCATGCTCATAAAACATCCCTCCCTGAGACTTAAAACCTCCACCAATTTGAAAGGCAGCTCTAAAATCCAGCGCCTTTAGGCTAATGGCAGGAATTAACAGTTCCAATTACTCCCTCCCCGGAAAGCGGGAGGGCTGGGGTGGGGATGGGGTAAATTCAATGATATCAGCTTATTGCCAATACAAACCCATCCCCCTCCTAACCTCCCCCTTGAAGGGGTAGGAACTATTATTTGATGCCATTCGCCTTACACTAACTCAACGTTCAAGAACAAAGGTTACCGGCCCGTCATTTAACAGGGCCACCTTCATATCTGCCTGAAAGATACCTGTCTGCACAGTCACATTCTGTTTTTTGAGAGCTGCAACAAAATCGTCATACAACTGTTTGGCCTCTTCAACTGGCGCAGCATCATCAAAGGAAGGTCTCCTCCCCTTGTCACAGTTACCTGCCAGGGTAAACTGGGATACTGCCAGTACGCCGCCATTTATATCAAGAACAGATCTGTTCATCTTGCACTGGTAATCCTCAAATATCCTCAGACCAGTGATTTTCTCAGCCATCCAGTCCGCCTTTGCAACGGTATCGCCTTTTTCTACACCAAGCAGCACAAGAATTCCCTGTTCAATCTGTCCCACAACCTGCCCGTTGACTGTTACAGAAGCGGATGTTACACGCTGAATCACAGCTTTCATAGTTTATCTCTCACCCCTTAAAAACCGATACGAAACCGCCATGACTTCAGCCCTTGCTCCTGCCAGCCCACTGGCTTTGACAAACTACCAGGGTTCTGTATAGCCTGCAATCTTCCTGGCTTCTTTGCCCAGACCGAGCATAAAATTGCCCTGTTTTTCTATATTTACAAAATCCAGAAATGGTAACAACACCACCACTGTCAAATCGTCTTGGGGATTATAAGCAGACAGGCTCATATAGCCCGCATGACCTCCGGTATGTCCGTATCCGATGTCGCTGTAACGTTGAATTCCAAGTCCGTATTGCTTAGGTTCATTACCCGGGGGTATGGCAATCATGCGGCTAACTTGATTACTGTTTAGCGGCCCACTTCCAGACAGCAGTGTCCTGATCCATTTGGCAAGATCAGATGCAGTAGAGATAATGTTGCCTTCTGCAACGTTGGCAGACATATTATCTTCAGTAGTCTCTTTGTAACCTGCACCTAAATTGCTGTACCCAATCATAAATGGCTGCGGAAGTGTGCGTTCATTGGCGGACCAGGGCGCTGATGTTGAATTTAGACCGATCGGGTTGAAAAAATTATCGGCGATAAACTGTCCATAGCTTTGGCCTGTTACCCTTTCAATAATCACGGCCAACAGGGAATACCCTGTATTGCTGTAATGGTAGCCCCCCTCTGGCGCCCAGTATGAAAGCTGATTTACGGCATTCACTCCGATCAGTTCATCAAATGTAAACTGATGGTCTGTTTCACCGAGCGTGTTGGTGATATATTCTGTATAGTATTCTCCAGCATATATGGAATTACTGGATGACGGAACCGGATCATTTGTTAAATCAAAAACACCGGCACGGTGTGCCAATAACTGTTTAATGGTAATCTCACTTTTATACGGTATCTGGTAGTTGTAAGAAACAGGCAGATACGGGATGGTCTTATCAGGTATCGTGTCAGTCACGTAGTCATTAATATCAAGACGCTTCTGCTGGTCAAGCAACATTATAGCTGCTGCAGTAAATGTTTTAGTGTTGCTGGCAATTCTGAAATGAAAATTTTCGTTTACAAGATATGAAAAACCAACTGTGGCAATTGACACGCCTTTGGATGAATGGGTGTAGACCAATGCTCCTGCATTATCAGGTAGATTATTAGCTGTTTTATAGGCGTAGTATCTGGCTGCAAGCATCTCCTGAAGTTGCTGTGGTTGTTGTTGTTCTGTATTGGATGAATCGCTATCCCCACAACATGCAAGCAGCAATGAAAACGATATAACTACAATGAATTTTAGTGCGTTTAACATAACGCCCCCTGATTAGCCTATATTAAATAATTGTATCTGAACTCTAACAGAAATCATTACCATTTGGCAAAGCCAGTTTGACGCTGGCTGCCAATACAAGTATATTTGAACGTGCCCAGAATGAGACATTGAAGGGTAGCCAGGAAAGCATCACGGTTGAGCAGGCCATGAATAAAGTGAAAGAATCTTTGGAGGCTGCATTTTTAGCAGAGGATCGCCTGAAGGAGTTGCTGATCCGGGATGGGCTGCTACAATGAAGCCGTCCATGTTTAACGAAAAGATAGTTATAAAATACCCTCTGCTGCAAAACGTCCACAAAACCCCAAAAATTTTTATGTATCCCTGAAGTTGAGTACTATCCATTTTACTTTCTTTGTTACACAACCAAAAACTTGACCACTTAGCACACTTACCGTAAAAAGCAGATATATGGGCGATGCCAGCGGAACGCACTTGCCAGACCCAATAGGGAGGGTGATGCCTCTGGACGCTGGAGCATCAGTGGATGCGTTCCCACGCTGGAGCGTGGGAACGATAAGATAGTCCTTCTTCAGGTTGTAACTATTTCTGACGTCATGAAGGGAGTCGCAGGTGAGAG
>DYNH01000025.1:16447-17974 GCA_020721175.1 Trichlorobacter lovleyi
TCCTTCTTCAGGTTGTAACTATTTCTGACGTCATGAAGGGAGTCGCAGGTGAGAGTTCATTTCTGGGGTACACGTGGTTCACTGCCAGCTTCAATGACGTTTCAGGCGGTTGAACAAAAAATTGTTAAGGCACTGCAGGCCGCCAAAGGGCTGAACTTTAGTAGGGATGAAGATATTCTTCATTTTGTACAGAACTCTATCCCGTTTTCTGTACGGGGCACATTTGGCACCAACACATCATGCATGGAAATTTCAGGTGGTGATGAATACGTAATCTGTGACGCAGGCACCGGCATAAGGGATTTGGGAAATCATCTTGCTGCATCAGGTTCTGCACAGAATCCTTCAGTATTCCACATTTTTATCTCCCATCTGCATTGGGATCATATCCAGGGATTCCCATTTTTTGTCCCTGCCTATATCCCTGGAAACCGGATTAATATCTACGGATGTCATTCAGGTCTGCTGCAGGCATTTGAAAACCAGCAGCAGTCTACCCATTTTCCTGTAAATCTGCATGAAATGAGGGCAGAGATCAATTTTCATCAACTTGAACCGGAACAGATTGTTACGATTTCCGGGTTTGAGGTAAACCCTTTTGCACAGCAGCACCCAGGCGTTTCATTTGGATATTCTTTTGTAAAAGATGGCAAAAAGCTTGTCTACTCTACAGATGCAGAACACAAGTCAGAAGCAACCACTCCTGACTATCCGTTTATTAATTTCATCCGTGATGCTGATCTGCTTGTTTTTGACGCACAGTACAATCTGCTTGATGCAATTGACAGCAAACTGAACTGGGGGCATTCAAGCAACCTTGCAGGTGTGGAACTTGCCGTTAGTGCCGGAGTTAAAAGACTATGCCTTTTTCATCAGGATCCAACCGATGATGACTCTGTGCTGGAAGACAAACTTGCCAAGACAAGGTCATATCACAAGATATATGCAGGAAGTGAGCACCAGATGCAGATTGATCTGGCATTTGATGGCCTTGAAATAGATTTTTGATTGTAATAACTGCAATTAGATTTGAGCTGAGGTAACCTTGAATAATTCCGATTCATTAAAACCTGTCAAAACACTGCTTGACACATTAAGTAAAGAACACCTGCAGGGCAAGGATGAGGTAATAAGACTGGCTGTGATCGCATTGTTATGTGGCGGGCATATCCTGGTTGAGGATCTGCCCGGCCTGGGCAAGACAACCATAGCTCTGGCACTGGCAGGTGTTACCGGTATGTCCTTTGGCAGAGTACAGTGTACAAGCGATCTGCTTCCTTCAGACATTACTGGTCTTTCGGTATATAACCGTGAGAGCGGACATTTTAACTTTCTGCCTGGTCCTGTCTTTAACAACATAGTATTGCTGGATGAGATTAACCGGGCAATGCCGCGCACCCAGAGTGCCATGCTGGAGGCAATGGAAGAAAAGAGGGTGACAATTGAGGGTAAGACCTGGCAGCTTCCTGATCCGTTTATGGTCTTTGCAACCCAGAACCCTTCTGATCAGAGTGGAACCTTTGTACT
>DYNH01000026.1 GCA_020721175.1 Trichlorobacter lovleyi
CTGACGGTCTGGAAATGTATCAACTCCGGCGTTGGCTCCAACCACCTTGTATATCTGTAAGCCGTCCCAGGGTTCATCCATTATTCCATCATGAATAGCCCAACTGCGGCCCCATACAGTGCGCTCCATACCTGGCATACGAAACGGACTTGATCCGTCTAGTCTCTGAAAAAGGTATCCTCCGGGTCGAAACGCCTGATCGATCTCCAGCATCATCCGCCTGCCTGTCAGATAGTCAAAACCGTATTTTTCATATCTGATGGCGTTATCATAGGTAAGCGGTTCTGCAACGATCATCTCCATCCCCATGCTGTCGGTAAACAGCTCCAGCCGGGAAAAGAATTCACCAAACAACCGTAGTCCTCTCCTGGTCTGGTTTGGAAAAAGCCCGGCCTTCATGGACCTGATCTCTTCTGGCAGATTGCGCCCGTCCGAGGTAAAATAATTTCTTTTGCCACACTCTGTCAGGTCCACATCAAAACGGGGTGCGGAAGGGTCGCAGATAATGCAGAAGGCCAGTTCCATCTGATGGAACTGGGTATCGCTGAGTTCTGCAAAAAAAACTAAATCCGTGTCTTGCGGCAGTGCCCGCACTTCAATCCTGACAAATTTAAACCCCTGCCTGGCAATAATCTGTACCAGACGTTCCCCTGAGGGGTTACAGAGCGTTGCTGGATCAATCTGAAGCAGAGCCAGAAGACGCGCAGGAAGTAGTCCTGCATAAATCTGCTCTTTTTCTGCATCTGGCAGACGGTTAATCCCGGAAATGGAATTTAGTGTAGCGCCAGAACTGCTGACAAGGGGCCTGTTGTCTGCCAATTTAGGCTTAATCATAGCAAGTCCTTCATCTCACAACCGATAATCACCGGAAATATCTGTTTTTTTATTTTTGTAATTGTACACTCCAACGCATCAAGCGCCAGCCCGCGGTCATACTCATCAGCCCAGTGCATTGCATCCAGCAGCATGGTGTGCGGGTACCCCTGCTGACGTATCTTTTTAACAAAGTCAGGAGGCAGTCTTGATGGCAATTGCAGTCCATTCATAACAGCCCAGGCAATTGTCCATGCCCGCGCAGTGTTCATCAGGTCATAACCTCCTCCACCAAGCGCCACCCAGGGGATGTTCAATGCCTGTATCTTGCGCATTATGTACGAATAACTGTGAGTGGTTATTTCAAGGCGGGTCAGAGGATCGGTACGGAAGGTATCAGCCCCGATCTGGGCCACAATTATATCCGGATTAAAGGCTGCCAGAACCGGATAAACCACCTCATCAAAGGCCCTCATATACAGCGGATCATCGGTATGTGCAAGCAGTGGCAGGTTGACGGTATAACCCGTCCCCTCTTCGGAACCGATCTCATCCTCAAAACCGGTGCCAGGAAAGAAGTAGATACCGCTCTCATGCATAGAAATGGTAAGTACACGGTTATCTTCATAAAAAGCATCCTGGACACCATCACCGTGGTGGGCATCAATGTCCAGATAGGCAATCCTTCGGCCTCTTTCAAGCAACCAGTTAATGGCTATGACCGCATCGTTTAAATAACTGAATCCTGATGCCCTGGCTCTGTGGGCATGGTGCCAACCTCCTGCCAGAGAAAGCACTGCTGTAAACTTTTCTTCCTCAACCAGCCTGCATGCCTCAAGTGTAGCCCCTGCCCCAAGCGCTGCATAGTCGTAAAGCCCCTTGAAGACCGGGCAGTCTGCATCCCCCAGTCCAAACAGGAAATCAGCCCTTGATTCATCAGATGCGCTGAATTCCTTAAGCCGCTCCAGATAAGCGCTTGTATGGAAAGATAGCGCCTGTTTATCTGAGACAGATCTGCAATCACGCCGCTCCATCCCTGTTAGTTGCAACAGACCGTAGGCACCCAGCAGTTCAAGGGCAATACCGTAACGATGAAGTTTGAACGGATGACTGGCCCCATAGCTGAACTGCTCAAATAGGGATGAATAGACCAAAGCAGTTTTTGTTCTGCCGGTTTGATGAGTATTGATTTTAAGGTGAGATTTTTTCACAAACCTGCCTTTGCAAGTTCTTCCACCAGTTTTTTCTGACTGCTGTTAAGTCCATCCGGGATGTGGATGCCGATCTTGACATACAAATCCCCCTTGGTATTGGAGCCAGGCGCCTTTACGCCGCAACCTTTAAGGCGAATCTTGGTTCCAGGCTGAATACCGGCAGGCACCTTGATCCTTTTAGGTTCTTCAAGTGTAGGGACTTCCAGTGCCGTCCCCAGACAGGCCTCGCTGAAACGAATGTTGCGTTCAACAAACAGATCGCCACCATCACGGGTAAATACCGGATCCGGCGCCAC
Source organism: Trichlorobacter lovleyi (assembly GCA_020721175.1). GTDB lineage: Bacteria > Desulfobacterota > Desulfuromonadia > Geobacterales > Pseudopelobacteraceae > Trichlorobacter > Trichlorobacter lovleyi_A. Next base: position 2,324 of record DYNH01000026.1, read on the forward strand.
CTTCACCTCCAGAAAAAGGTCGCCGCTTGTCCCTCCATTCTCCCCCTCCGAGCCTTTACCTGCTATTCTGACACGACTACCGTTATCTACTCCGGCCGGAATCTTGACCTTTAACTCTTCACGAACACCATTGCGCCGGAAAGCCACCAGTTTTTCCGTCCCCATAGCCGCTTCTCGAAAAGCCACGGTAACTTCCATTGAGAGATCACTGCCACGTTGCGGGGAACGTCTGCAACCAGGGCCACTGCGGCGAAAGGCACCGCCAAACAGTCGTGAAAAGATATCTTCTCCCCCACCCATCCCCATATCCTTGAAAGTGCCGGAAAAATCAAACCCCCTGAATATATCTTCCTGACTATACTGCTGATGGAAATCTGATGATCCGAATGTATCGTATTTTTTACGTTTTTCCGGATCTGAAAGCACCGCATATGCCTCATTAATCTCTTTGAACTTCTCCTCTGCTGCCGCATTACCCTGATTCCGGTCAGGGTGATACTTAACCGCCAGTTTGCGAAAACTCTTTTTAATATCTTCCGGCGATGCATCCTTGGAAATGCCAAGCGCCTCATAGTAATCTTTCTGAGCCATGATTTTGCTGATCCTTTCTTACTTTATATCGTTCCTGCGCTCCCGTATCGTGCAGAGCAGCTACTTTTATATTAACAATTTAAGCAACTTTTAGCCAACTGTCAACGTTGCTTGACAGTAAGCAGACCTCTCATTACTATCTTGAAACCAAGATAGAGAGGATGACTATGAAAAAGGCATTGATAATCGGTGGTGGCATATCAGGGCTGGCTACGGCCTGGCTCTTGAACAAACAGGCTGGAGAGGCTGGCATCCCTCTTCAGCTTACACTGCTTGAGCAGGAAAAACAGCCTGGAGGCAAAATCAAAAGTGTCAAAGAGCAGGGGTATCTTTGCGAATGGGGCCCTAACGGTTTTCTGGATAGCAAGCCACAGACTCTTGAACTATGTAAGGCCCTCGGAATCTCTGAACAACTTCACCGGAGCAATGATAATGCCCGCAAGCGCTTTATCTTCAGTGACGGAGAGTTGCACCGCTTACCGGAAAACGGCATCTCTTTTCTCAAGAGCAGGCTACTTTCATGGCCTGGCAAGATACGACTGGTGGGCGAACCTTTTGCCGCAGGGCACCCGGGCGATGACGAAACACTGGCTGCCTTTGGCCGTCGCCGTCTTGGTGACGAGGCCATGAGGAAACTGATTGCACCAATGGCCTCCGGCATATTTGCAGGTGACCCTGAGACAATGTCGCTGGTTTCCTGTTTTCCCAGAATTGCCGAACTGGAAAGGGATTACGGCGGTCTTTTCAGGGCTATGTTTGCCCTTGCAAAGAAAAAAAAGCAGGAACGCAAGGAAGGGAAAATCAGCAGTTCTGCTGCCGGACCAGGCGGAACCCTTACATCCTTCAAGCAAGGTATTCAGTTTCTCACTGACAATCTGGCCTTACAACTTGGTGAACGGGTCAAAACCGGTGTATCAGCTGTGTCAATCAGAGGTAATAGAGGAAAATGGGAGGTTAAGACATCTGACGGCAGTCTGTTTGAGGCTGATCTGGTAATATCTGCGTCCCCTGCATTTGCGGCGGCTCCCATGATTGAAACTGCTGATTCTGAAATTGCAGATTTGCTTCGCCAGATTCCTTATTCAACACTGAGTGTTATCTGCTGCGGCTACCAGCTAGCTGGTCTTGGCCACCCACTCGACGGTTTCGGTTTTCTTGTACCTAAGGAAGAAGGTCGTACGGTTCTCGGAACTCTCTGGGATTCAAGCATGTTTGAACAGCGCTCACCCGAGGGTACTGCGCTTTTACGTAGCATGGCTGGCGGCGCGTGCAGGCCTGAACTGATAAAACTATCAGATGATGAGCTTCTCAAACGAGTCTGTGAAGATCTGAAAGTTTCTATGGGAATCACTAAATCCCCGGATTTTGTTCAGATTATTCGTCACCAGCAGGCTATACCACAGTACATCAGTGGTCATTCAAAAAGACTTGCTGCGATAGAGCAGCGACTTTCTGAGAAAAAGGGGATATTTCTGACTGGTAATGCATTTAAAGGAGTTGGTTTGAATGATTGCGTAGCAGCATCAATGGCAACAGCACAAAAGGCGGTTGACTACCTGGGCTGATGCCGCAACAACAGATAACTACAAATCAAAAGAGGCTGCCTCTGTCAGGAAGCAGCCTCTTTTAACTGTCAGAAAAAAATTATTACTTGGCAGGAGCTGCAGGTGCAGCAGGTGCTGCAGCGTCAGCAGGTGCGGCTGCGTCTGCCTTCTTGGCCTTCTTGGCCTTCTTGGCTTTTTTAGCCTTCTTCTTTGCAGGTGCCTTCTCAGCAGCAGCAGGTGCTGCAGCGTCAGCAGGTGCGGCAGGTGCTGCAGGCTCGGCTGCAAATGCAAAACCAGCGAATGCTACAGTTGCAATCAGTGTGGCAAGAAACTTTTTCATTTGTAAAACTCCTTTTTTAGTTTAGATGACTCAGCGTTTTGCAGAAGCCATGCCAAATTTGACTTTAAAATAAACATACCATAGTTTCAGCATGATAAGACAGTTATAATCATCTGCAAACAAAAACCGCAAAATAACTCTTACCTCATATAAGGCATCTCACGGCAGTTAATGACTTTTATCGGTTATACTCCGTAATAAGAGCGATACCATGCGACAAATTTCCGGATTCCGTCATCAATTGACGTTTCTGGTCTGAACCCGGTATCAGTCTTTAGATTATCTACATCAGCAAAGGTCACTTGCAGGTCGCCAGCCTGCATCGGCATGAAATTCTTTTTTGCTTTTATCCCGAGATGTTTTTCCAGGCATTCAATAAAATGCAGCAGCTCTATCGGATTGTTGCTACCAATATTGTAGATCCGGTAAGGGGCGAAACTGGTACCTGGATCCGGATGCATTGCAGACCAGAGTTTATCAGGTCTGGCCGGATGTTTCGCTGTAAGTATAATCCCTTCAACTATATCATCAATATAGGTAAAATCCCTTTGCATCCTGCCATTATTGAAGACATTTACAGGCTTCCCTTCAATTATCGATCTGGTAAAAGAGAAACAAGCCATATCAGGACGTCCCCAGGGGCCGTAGACCGTAAAGAAACGTAGTCCGGTAACTGGTAACCCATAAAGACTGGCATAGCTATGGGCCATCAGTTCATTTGCCTTTTTAGTTGCTGCATAAAGTGATACAGGATGATCTACATTGTGATGTTCAGAAAACGGCACTGTACCGTTAGCGCCATAAACAGAACTTGAAGAGGCGTAAACCAGATGCTTGACTGCATTGTGCCTGCAACCTTCCAGGATATTGATAAATCCGACCAGATTGCTGTTGATATATATCTGCGGATTTTCGGTTGAATACCGGACACCTGCCTGAGCGGCCAGGTTTATGACAATATCAAAATTTGCAGATTCAAAAACCGATTCAACTGCCATCTGATCAGACAAATCTGCCCTGATAAACCGAAATCCGGACTTGTCCTTCAAAAGTTCCAGACGTGCCTGCTTAAGACCAACATCATAATAGTCGTTAAGGTTATCTATGCCGGTGACAGTCTCACCCATCCCGAGCAGACGTTCTGCAAGATGAAAGCCGATAAAACCGGCAACTCCGGTAACAAGAATCTGCATATCAATCAGTGCTCCACACTCACCATGTATCCTCGCCCGTCCAATAACTTCAAGACTTCACCTGCATGTTCCTGCCCGCGCGTCTCCAACAGCAGCAAAACCGCTGTTTTTCCCATAACCAGCCCTTTTGTGCGGCGATCATGATTGATATCATATATATTGGCCCTTACAGATGCCAGAACAGCAGCGAGGTCAGCAAGGGCGCCCGGGGAATCATTCATCTCTATCCGTAATTTCAAATATCGGCCAGCCGCCAGTAAACCACGTTCAACAACCAATGCAAGGGTTCGGACATCAATATTGCCACCTGAAAGCAGACAGACTGTCTTACCCCTGATCCCCTTGATACGCCCATTTAAGAGGGCTGCAAGGGGTACAGCTCCAGCTCCTTCCACCAATAGCTTGCTCTTTTCCAAAAGTGAAACTATTGCCAGGGCAATCTCTTCCTCCTCCACCAATACCATTTCATCAACCAGCCTGCTGATTACAGGAGCTGTTAACTGTCCTGCCTTTTTAACAGCGATACCGTCCGCAATGGTAAGGTTAAGAGGGACATCAACGATTTTTCCGCTATGAAAGGCCTGATACATACAGGGCGCCGCCGATGACTCCACGCCTATAATCCTTACCTTTGGATTCAGTTCCTTGATCGCCACAGCTACCCCTGCCAGTAACCCGCCACCACCGACTGGTACAACCACATTACTGACATCAGGCAGATCTTTTAGAATTTCCAGTCCGATGGTTCCCTGCCCTGCCATCACAAGAGGATCATCAAATGGATGGATAAAAACTGTACCGTTGCTGTTGCTGTCGGCCTGCGCTGCTTTAAATGATTCATCAAAATTCAAGCCTGTCAGCACAACATCTGCACCAAGATCACGGGTTCCCTGAACCTTTTGCGGTGGCGTAATTTCCGGCATGAAAATTTTGGCTGGCACCCCCAGCAAATCTGCTGCAAAGGCCACTCCCTGGGCATGGTTACCTGCTGAAGCTGCTGTTACCCCATTAGCAAGCTCCATACGATCCCTTGCGGTCATAAAATTCATTGCACCGCGCAGCTTGAACGCCCCTGTTTTCTGTAGGTTCTCACACTTGAGCAAAACCTGGTAGCCAAGACGTTCACTAAAATAGGATGAACCAATCAGCTCGGTATGACGTACCCTTTTTCGTAAACGATCCTGGGCCTCAAGTATAAGTTCAAATGTAACTCCTTCAGATTTCATATCTACACTCTCTCAAGCCCTGCATAGCGCACTAGCAGCTTTTTAGGGCCTGATTCTGAAAACCAGACCACAACCTTCTGATTATCCCCGTGCCCTTCGGTCTTGCGGATTGTACCAACACCAAACTTTGCATGGCGAACCTTCAATCCGATACAGTTTTCACAGATATCATCCGAAACCTCAGGCACTATCACTAATTCATCAGCAACTGGTGTAACTGAGGCCAGATTATGACTTTTCAGACTGGAGACCGTGCCAGATGGACGGATATGTGGTTGGCTGGAAATGTTTCTTTTATCAGTGCCCTTGCAGATATATTCTTTCGGTATCTCTTTTAGAAACCGTGATGGCAGATTTGTCTGTTCCATACCAAACACCATGCGTCGCCTGGCATTAAGCAGGTACAGCCGCTCCCTTGCCCTGGTCATACCTACATAACAGAGCCTACGCTCTTCTTCCATTCCATCACGGTCATCAAAGGTCATAATGTGCGGAAAAAGCCGATCCTCCATTCCAACCATAAAAACTGTATCAAATTCAAGCCCTTTTGCAGAGTGGAGTGTCATCAGTGTAATGGCGTTCGCCCCTGTGCCACCTTGATCCAGGTCAGAAACAAGCGCTACCTGTTCCAGAAAATCAGCAAGAGTAGCATTTGGGGTTGCTGCACTAAACTCCTCGACAGCAGATACCAACTGGGCAAGGTTCTCAACCCGTTCAGCATCGTCAGGATCATGGCTTTCCTTAAGACGCATCAGATATCCGGTATCATTCAGCACACTTTTTACCAGTTCAGAAAGCGTACTTGTTGCAGCCTTGACACGTAAACCTCGCATTAATTCTACAAAGGCACTCACCTTTTTCCTTGTTCCGGAAGCAAGCATCTCTGAACTGCATGCGTACTCAAAGGCATCATGCAATGTCATTTGTTTCGTTACTGATATTTCGCTGACCCGCTCAAGAGTTGCTGCGCCAATCCCCCTGGACGGGACATTTACAATCCGTTTCACCGAAATTTCATCTGCAGGGTTTTCAAGCATTCGCAGGTAACAGAGCACATCCTTGATTTCCATACGTGAGTAGAATCTCACCCCGCCAACCAGACGATAAGGGATACCCTCGGCTGTCAAGGCCTCTTCCAGAAGTCGTGACTGTGCGTTAGTTCGATAAAAAACCGCTATTTGTGTCAGGTCTAAACCCTGCTGTGCCAGTGCTTGAATTTCTGTTATTACAAAACGTGCCTCCAGACGATCATTCTCTAATGTCACAAGGCGTATCATCTCTCCATCCTTGTTTTCAGTCCAGAGTGTCTTAACCTTGCGCCCTATGTTTCTCGACACCACTGATCCGGCGGCTTTCAGAATTGTTGAGGTAGAACGATAGTTCTGTTCAAGCCGTATTACAGTCACCCCTGGAAAGTCTTTTTCAAATTCAAGAATGTTGCGTATATCTGCTCCACGCCACGAATAGATAGACTGATCGTCATCTCCAACTACACAGAGGTTCTTGCGTTCACCAGCAAGCAGACGGATCAGTTGATATTGAGCCGGATTTGTATCTTGGTATTCATCCACAAGCAGCCACTGAAAACGGTTCTGCCAATATGCAAGCAGGTCCGGATTATGCTCAAACAGACGTACTGTCTGTAGTATCAGGTCGCCAAAGTCCAGTGCATTACAACGCCTCAGGCTTTCCTGATAGGCTGCATAGATCTCAATAAACCGACGATTCCAGAGTTCACTTTCCGAAAGTTTGTCCGGCAGCAACCCCCGGTTTTTACAATCATCAATTCTGGCTCCGATTGCCTTGGCCGGAAAACGTTTTTCATCAAGATTCAGGTTATTAATCAAGTCCTTCAGTAATCGCTCGCTGTCTTTATCATCGTAGATTACAAAAGAAGATTCGTAGCCCAGTGCAGCAATATCCTTTCGCAGGATTCTTCCACAGGCCGAGTGAAAGGTGGAAATCAGCGGGATATCATCTGAGCCCATCAGAAATCTTACCCGCTCGGCCATCTCTCTTGCTGCCTTGTTTGTAAAAGTAACCGCCAGTATATTCCAGTGGCGCACACCCTCTTCAAGGATCAGGCGGGCGATCCTGTGAGTAATCACACGTGTTTTTCCTGATCCTGCACCTGCCAGGATCAGAAGTGGGCCTTCACCATGAAGAACAGCCAGTTGCTGTTGTCTGTTAAGTTGTTCAAGATTATTCATTAGTAGTTCCAGGCTGGTTTAATTCGTCTGTAATGGACTGCATCTTATAGTTTTATGATTTTTCCACAAGGGGCAAATGTATAATAATACTGCAACCTGCTCCACGTCCAGGGCTTTCCGCCTTAACTGTGCCATCACAACTCTCAATAACAGACTGGACTATGTACAGCCCAAGACCAGTGCCCCGTATCCTTTCATCAGGCTGCTCAACCCTGTAAAAGCGTTTGAATATCTTACGCAGTTCTGCTGTATCAAGCCCTCTTCCGTGATCCATCAGCGTAATTTTCGCAAAACGCCCTTCTCTGACAAGGCTAAGTTCCAGCTCAGGCACTCCGTTAGAGTAGAGTACCGCATTTTCAAAAAGGTTACGTAAAACTGTACCCAGTTCATCCGGTTCCACTTCCACATTCAGTCCAGCTTCAAGCTTAGTTTCAACCCGTGTACCCAAAGGCAGCCTTTTGCGCTGTTCATCCAGATATTTTTCTATGAAAAGCGACAGGTCAATAATCCGTCTTGCAACTGGCAAGCGTCCCTGTTCCATCTTTGCAAACAGCAGCAGATTATCTATCTGGGAATTCAGGCGTTGTGTATCATCCAGCATTGTATCCACAAAACTGTCCAGTCTTTCTGCTGCAGGACGACGCATCCGGATCGTTTCAAGGTGCAGTTGAATCGAGGCCAACGGGGACTTCAGCTCATGGGTGACCTGTGTGATAAATTCACGCTGTTCCTGATACATACTGGATTGCCTGCGCCAGAAAATAAACAGCACATAGACACCTGCCAATATTACCACCAGCAGCAACAGTCCGTTAATCAGGGTTGACCAGCCCTCAAACCTAGCAAGCAGCTCAGGGTTGTATCTAGCGCCAATCTCCTTTAAAAGGCGATGACGCCCGACAAACCAGGTTACCCACAGCACCACCGCTAAAACCCAGACAAGCTGAACGAGTACCAGGGCCATTACCGGATGAAAGATTCGACGGATCATATTCAATATGCTCTTTATTCTCTCTTTCACGGTTGTACTTGGAATATCGTTCTGTTATAAACCAATTCCATTTAAGAAATCTGGTGACTATAAAATTAACTATCAAATAGTGTCTTTCCCGAGGGTTTAATAGGGAATCTGGTTTGTACCTGCCTGAAAAACCATATCACCGGCAGAGGTACTGGTGGATGACAATCTTTTTGCATGAGTCTCAGCAGGCATTACTTAATTCTGACAAGGAGAAAAACTTCATGGCGAGCTATAATTTCACCCGCCTCAAACGTCTGACGATAATTTACAATGTCGTACAGGTTGCTATGTTGGGACTTTTAATATTCATGTCCTACAATTTTATGCTGGTTTTTGCCAAATATGGCATGTCCGGCGGTTTTGTAAAGAGCTTTGGTGTAGCTATAGCTATTCAGCTTCTTTTGCTTTACCCTGCCTGGTGGCTCTCTCGGCAGGATGTCGAGATTGAGGTGGATGCCGCGCTAGTCGGTGTTACTCCGGATCAACTGGTGCTTTTACGGCGCAAAAGGATGATAGGTGATATCTGGAAACTTTCCGTACTTGGCGCTGCTATCGTATTTATAGCAATGTCGCCTGGTGTAGAAAAGGCGCGCGGCGCTTCCCTGATTCTGGCAATATCTTATTTTGCATTTCTGCTGGTTGGCATTACCTACTTTCAGTGCTTTAACTTTATTGCAAAAAAACGCAGTAAAGAGCTTTCATAGCCTGAAAAACTCTTCCAGGCTGCTTAAAACCTGCTCTAATGGAGCGATCAGTTGGGATGAAACCGGCAAGGACTTTCGGAAGCAGATACCGTAATTCTTTGTTACCATTCTGCTATCCAATATCAGCACCGCTCCACGGTCACTCCTGCTGCGGATCAGGCGTCCAAACCCCTGCCGCAGCTTAAGCACTGCCTGTGGAACAGACATATCCCTGAAAGGGTTTCCTCCGTTTGCAGTAATCCGTTCAGCTCTAGCCTGCTGAATCGGTTCTGTTGGCACCTGAAAGGGAAGACGCGCAATTACCACCAATCGAAGCGCATCACCCTTTACATCAACCCCCTCCCAAAAGGAATCTGTCCCAAACAAGACGGCATTCTTCTCCTTACGGAACTGCGAAAGCAGTTGATGCCTGCCCGTATTTGCTCCTTGCCTGAATACTGTGAAACCCTGCTGTTCAAGTCTGGTTCTTACGGTATTATAGGTCTGGCTTAACAGATCAAATGACGTAAATAGTACAAAGGTTCCACCCCTGGATATGCTGACTGCTCGTAACACAACATCTGCCAGTATTCTGCGATATGCAGAACTTGCAGGATCAGGAAGATCACAGGGAATTCCAACAAGTGACTGTTCAGAGTAATCAAAAGGAGAGGCAAGGTTCAGCTCCTGCAAACGTTCCGGTTCCAGCAGGTCAAGCCCGACACGTCTCCGCATATATTCGAAAGAGCCCCCAACTGTGAGTGTAGCAGAGGTCAGTACTACAGATGGAATCGGATTAAGCAGCGATACCATTACTTTTTCCGCAACATCAAGCGGTGACTCACAGATAAATATCTGGCTACCGCGACTATCCTGAGAGGACTCAAGCCATCGGCATGAATCCTGATGCTCACTGCAAAAACTTAGCAAATCATCTTTCATAACAGACAACCTGCGGCATATACCGAAGATATCAGTCAAGAGACTCTCTAGTCCTTGACGGTTTTGATCCGGTATTTTTGATGCTGTTCTGTCAAGTGCCCCGAGCCAATCTGCAAGTTCCTGCATCTGTTCGCAAATCTGCTTCAAACGGATTTGCAGTTCATGCCAGAAGTCCGTTTTACTTAACTCCGGTGTAATCCTGCATTTTATCTCTGTTCCTCTCCGATCACCGCCTTCAGCTAATCCGGTCTGTAAGGATTGGAAAAGCCAGTCAAACTCCTGATCTATTCTGCCCAGCAGTTCACTGGTCTTGGGCAGTAAGTGCAGTTCTATCTGGCCGGAAAGCTCTTGATATAAGGCATCAAACTCCTCTGGCAAATCTTTGCCAATCTTATTGTTCAGCACCGTCAGTAGCCCTGCCCTTTGGCCATACTGCCCGAGGCGGGATATCTGTCGTATCAGCGTAGAACGGCTGATCCTTACAGAAAGTGCCTTCGTTGCTGCATCTTCAAGGTGGTGTGCCTCATCAATAATCAATCGCGTAAAAGGTGGCAGGATTGAAACAGCATCATAACCGCTCTCCTGTCTGATCGCTATATCTGCCAGCAGTAATGCATGATTTGCAACCAGTATCCTTGCAGAAGCAGCATCACGGCGGGCCTTGTAAAAAAAACAGCGGTTAAAATCAGGACAGCGGGCACGACCACACTGGTCTGCCTCACATTTCAGACTATCCCAGATTTCCCTTTTGGGATTAAAGGAAAGGTCACTAAGACAGCCGCTTCTCGTATGTTCACACCACGATGCAATCGATTCCAGCTCTTCGGTATCATCTGACGGAAAAAGTGTCGGCTCATCCAGAGCTGTATCCAGCTTGCGCAGACAGATATAATTACCTCTTCCCTTAACCAGGCAGGCATTAAATTCCTGGGCAGCATATCTTTGCAGAAAAGGAATATCCTTTTTAATCAACTGCTCCTGCAGATTGATAGTATTAGTCGAGATAACAATCCTCTGATCATTAGCAACAGCCCATAAAAGGGCAGGCACCAGGTAAGCCAGTGACTTTCCGGTGCCAGTACCAGCCTCAATCAGTGCTATCTTGCTTTCATTAATCGCAGTTGCAACATTGAAGGCCATTCTGACCTGCTCATCTCTCTGCTCATAACCTTTCAGATTTTTGGAGAGTGTACCTTCCAGTCCAAAAAAACAGGCTATCTCATCAAGTGAAACAACCTCTCCTGTCCTGGGTTTATGGGGCGCCACCACCAGGTAACAATTTTCACACTTGTTATCAATTATGCCAAACCCTATTGAATTGTTTCCGGCAATAGCGGCGATGTCCAGATCTGCTTCTGATGGGGTTAAATCTCCGGAGGGGTGATTATGTAGCACAATCTGCCCGGCAACAGCGCGTGACAGTATGGCTGGCACAGCACGCTGATTACCTCTGGCAACGGCATCAGCTATGGTTATAACTCCTTTATCGTTAACTTCAGCTATAAAAAAGACTTCATTACCTTTAGCAAGTTTAATATCCCGCTTAATCGTACTCTTACAGTCGGCAGTAAACTCAACTGTCATATCAAACGCAACATTCCCACTGCTCGTATAACTCTTCAAGCCTTACATTCAAATATCTGTGGCGTTCTCCTGTACTCATGCCACGTTCAGCATCATCGAAAAAGCCTGGGGTGTTCATTTCTGTCTCAAGTGTAGATATCTGCTGCTCAACTGACTCTATCTCCTGTTCAATAGCCAGAAGCTGCCTTTCTTTTGACTTCTCTTCCTTGCGGAGCCTTTTCTGCTCTTCCCTGTCCTTAATCCTTTCCTGTTTGGGCAGCTCTGCAGCTATCAGACAAGGCTCAACCCCGTCGCTGTTATTACGAGGATTTACCTTGGTGCCAGATTCTGCCGTAAAGTTATCTTCTGATTCTTTCCTGCTCAGGTAATATTCATAATCACCGTAATAGTCAGTCAGCGTTCCACCGCCAACCTCAATCACCCTTGTTGCAAGACCATTTACAAAATAGCGATCATGGGAGACAAAAACCAGCGTGCCATCAAAGGACTTAAGTGCGTCAAGCAGAATCTCTTTACTGAACAGATCTAGATGGTTAGTTGGTTCATCCATCAGCAGCAGGTTGGATGGTCGCAACAACATCTTGGCCAGAGCCAGCCGGTTACGCTCACCACCGGAAAGTATCCCGACCTTTTTATGGATATCATCACCGGAAAACAGAAAGGCACCCAGTATATCACGCAACTTTGGCACCTTCTCAAACGGACAGTCACTGTACAACTCATTATATGCGGTTTTATCGGCATCAAGCACATTAGCCTGATCCTGGGCAAAATAGTCTCTGACAACATTATGACCAACGGTAAGACCGCCTCCCTGATACTCACCTCCTGACAGCACCGCCATCAAGGTTGATTTCCCGGCGCCGTTGTGTCCCACAAGGGCGATCCTCTCGCCCCTCTCAACTGTCAAATTCACCTTGTTAAGGACAACATTACTTCCATAACTGCGGATCAACTCCTGTAGTTCAATTACAACCCGCCCGCTTTTAGGGCCTTCAGGAAACTGGAAACGAATCTTCCTGCGCTCCGGCGGTAGCTCAATCCTTTCGATCTTTTCCAGTTGCTTGATACGGGACTGCACCAGTGCGGCCTTATTTGCCTGATATCTGAAGCGACGTATGAAATCTTCGGTTTTCTGTACCTCTTCATCCTGAAGCCGTTTTGCATCACGCAATGCAGCTACTCGCTCCTCCCTCTGCACCAGATATGTAGAGTAAGAGCAGTGATAGTCAGTAATAATCCGGTTCCAGACCTCTGCTATCCTGCTACAGACCTGATCCATAAAAAAGCGATCATGTGAAACCAGAATAACCGACCCCTTGTATGAACAGAGATACTGTTCCAGCCAGTTTCTGGCCTCTATATCCAGATGATTTGTTGGCTCATCCAGCAGCAGCAGATCCGGTTTTTGCAGCAGAAGTCTTGCCAGCGCTATTCTCATCTGCCATCCACCCGAAAACTTCCCGCAGTCCCTGTGCCAGTCCTCCTGGCTAAATCCCAGACCTTTCAGCACAGTGCCAATCTCGGCATCCATGGTGTAGCCACCACAATTACGGAATTTCTCCTGAATCTCTCCATACCTCTGCAACAGACTCTCATACTCCGGGGAATCATGCCGCAACTGTTCAAGCTTCTCTCCGATATGGTGCAGTTCTTCTTCCATATCCAGCAGTTCAGACATGGCAGAGCGAGCTTCATGGAACAGCATCCGGCCAGTTGTAACAATACCATCCTGTGGGAGATATGCGGCTATGGCCCCCCTGGTAAGCTGGATATCTCCGCTGGATGCCTCCTCCAATCCTGCTACTATCTTCATCAATGTGGATTTGCCAGCACCGTTCTCACCTATCAGCGCAACCCTCTCGCCCTTACGAAGGTGCCATGAGATGTTGGAAAACAGTGTACGACCAGCAAAATCTTTAGAAAGATTTATGAGTTGAAGCATATCAGCCTGTTTGTCCTGTATCGGAAATAATCGAACCATCACGGAATGTGATCCTGCGATTAGCGTACTGCGCCACATCAGGTTCATGGGTAATCATAACAATGGTGATTCCCTGACGGTTAAGTTCAGTGAATAGCTGCATAATTTCAGAGGTGGTAGTGGTGTCAAGATTACCTGTTGGCTCATCAGCCAGTATAACTGCCGGCTGGTTGACCAGGGCTCTTGCAATGGCCACCCTTTGCTGCTGTCCTCCTGAAAGCTGTGTGCTTGTATGATTAACACGATCAGCCAGACCTACACGCTTAAGTGCAGCGTTAGCCATTTTATGACGTTCCGGGGCAGGAATGCTGGAGTAGACAAGCGGAAGCTCAACATTTTCCAGTGCTGTTGTGCGTGGCAGCAGATTAAACCCCTGAAATACAAATCCCAGTTTTTTGTTACGAACCTCTGCCAGTTGATCAGATGTCATACCGGCAGTATCAATACCATCAAGCCAGTAGGTACCGCTGGTGGGTTTGTCCAGACAGCCCAGGGTATTCATACAGGTAGATTTACCGCTTCCGGAAGCGCCCATTATTGCGACAAACTCACCAGAACAGATGGTAAATGAGACACCTCTAAGTGCCTCCACCTGGTGATCTCCTTCACCAAACACACGGCGGATATTTTCAAGTTTAATAACGTCAGTCATATAATTAGTGGTGATATGGTTCTTTATTTATTATGGTAAAAGCCCGGTAGATCTGCTCCAGTAAAAAAGGGCGCACCATCTGGTGAGTAAATGTCATTCTGGATAATGATAATAATTTATCTGCCCTGTTGCGGACTTGATCACTAAAACCGTAGGCTCCTCCAACAGCAAAGACAAGTTCAGATGTTCCTGCGTCACGAAGTTTGGAGACAAATTGGGCGAGTTGTCTTGAATCCATCTGGTCACCTCTCTCATCCAGTGCTATCAGAGTGGCATTTGATGATATCTGCTTCAACAATCGTTCGGCTTCCCGACGTTTCCCCTCTTCACAAGCAGCATCCTTTTCATCCTTAAGCTCAACTATTGTGATTGGTACATAACGCTCTATCCTGGCGCTATATTCATCTATTCCTTGCTTTATCCATTGGTCTCTACTCTTGCCAATCCAGATAATCTGGCATTTCATATAGCAGAATTCCTGTAGCATAGTAATTTTTTATAACTAATCAGCCATGTTATCAAAGAGTGTCATTCCCGGTGGAAATCGGAAATCTGGTGTTAGCTCTAAAACCATATCCCCGTTTGAGGTATTCGGGGATTACAATCTTTGTGAAAAAACCTCAACCGATTGATTTAACTAGGAGTTATTTGCGTATTTGCGGTTCAGATGCTTTTTGCAGGTTGAAAGGTAACACTTGAGAGCCTGTTTGGTCAATAAATCTGAGAAAAAATCAATTATCCTGAAAACGGCATTTACTCACGCAACGGCGCAACGAACGCAAAGAGGATCAAAACCTTATTAAAAAAAGCGGCTTCACCTTTGGGGTGAGGAGTCTAATTCTTACAAGTCTATGTCTTTAAACTTTGCGCCGTTCCGTCATTGCGACGTTGCGTACAACTACTTTTTTAAGGATTATTGATGATTTTACTTACAGATGTAGGCCGGATGAAGCAAAGCACATCATGCAACAGTTCTGTATCTGAAAGCCGGTTCCGCTACGCTTGAGCCGGCCTACGCAAAGTAAATGTGTGCCAGCTTAAGCCCCTCAGCCATATACAGCCATGTGAGGGCTTTTTGTTACTTTATCTATATCTAACCCTTGCCAACCCTGAAAAACCCTCTTAAATCGGCTTATTTTTATCGAATGGTTTCAATGTGTTATAATGAAGGTTTTTTAGAAGTTACTGCACTTGTGGCTGGACAATATTTAAACGGCAGGCAATACAGCTTCCTCAAAATTGAAAAATAAAAGTAACTACTCAGCGTACTATCAAATAGTGCCATTCACGAGGGTGTATCGGGCATCTGGTGTCGGTTCTAAAACCCATATCCCGATAGAGTCATTTGGGGATGACGGACTTTTTTGCAAGCTCTGCCGATTATATGCTGGATAGTAACGAATAAAGGATCTATAGTCTCTTACAACTTGAGTCTTTACAATTTCTGAGCAAACTTGAAAAATCT
>DYNH01000027.1 GCA_020721175.1 Trichlorobacter lovleyi
TGAAAGAGACCACCGACGCCAAAATCTGGTGGTAGAAATTGCGAGGGCATCAAATTTATCGTACATCGAGAGAACGTCAAGAGCATCAACAATTGACATTCATGTAACACCATGCAATATAAAAATTTTTATACTTTATTAAATGGAGGCGATTTCGGTGGCTACCGATGATAAAAAAATAATTTACAGCATGATGCGGGTTTCCAAATTTTACGATAAGAAGCCAATCATCAAGAATATTTCCCTTTCCTATTTTTACGGAGCCAAGATCGGTGTGCTTGGTCTTAACGGGTCTGGAAAGTCTACCCTGCTAAAAATTATGGCAGGTGTAGATACGGAATTTAACGGTCAGGCCGCACTTTCACCCGGTTATACTGTGGGTTATCTTGAACAGGAACCGCAGTTGGACGATAGCAAGACAGTCCGCCGGATTGTAGAGGAGGGATGCCAAAAAATCGTTGATTTGCTTGCTGAATTCAACTCAATTACTGACAAGTTTTCAGAACCGGATGCGGATTTTGAAAAGTTGTGCGATCGTCAGGCGTTACTTCAGGAAAAGCTGGATCATCTTGACGCCTGGGATCTTGATTCACGCATTGAATTAGCTATAGATGCGCTTCGCTGTCCAGATGGTGAAACTCCGGTTAATGTGCTTTCAGGAGGTGAAAAACGCAGGGTTGCTCTTTGTCGTCTGCTTTTACAAAAGCCTGATATTTTACTGTTAGATGAACCTACCAACCATCTTGACGCAGAAACTGTTGCCTGGCTGGAAAGGCATCTTCAAAATTACAGCGGTACCGTTATTGCTGTAACCCATGACCGTTATTTTCTGGACAACGTGGCAGGATGGATATTGGAGCTTGACCGTGGAGAAGGAATCCCATGGAAAGGCAATTATTCATCTTGGCTGGAACAAAAACAGCAAAGGCTTGCCACTGAAGAAAAACAGGAAGATGAGCGCCGTAAGACCCTGCAGCGGGAACTGGAGTGGATCCGTATGTCAGCAAAGGGACGCCACGCTAAATCCCAGTCAAGAATCAGCAGATATGAAGAACTTGCCTCCCAGGAAAGCGACAAGCGCACTGCGGAACTTGAACTGTTTATCCCTCCCGGGCCTCGACTTGGGGATGTTGTTATTTTGGCTAATGAAGTTTCCAAAGGTTTTGGAGAGCGTCTTTTATTTGAAGGAATGACCTTCAATCTGCCAAGAGGCGGTATAGTTGGTGTAATAGGACCCAACGGTGCTGGCAAGACCACTCTGTTCAGAATGATTACAGGCACAGAAAAACCTGATACCGGAACTATCAAAACAGGAGATACTGTCAAGTTGGGATATGTTGATCAGAGTAGAGACAGCCTTAATCCTGAACGATTGTTGTGGGAGGAGATAAGTGACGGTCAGGAAACAATTATGTTGGGTAAGCAGTCAATAAATGCCCGTAATTATGTGGCCCGTTTTAATTTTACCGGCGCTGATCAGCAGAAAAAAGTAGGAATGCTGTCTGGTGGAGAGCGTAATCGCGTACATCTTGCCAAGATACTGAAGAGTGGTGCCAATGTACTATTGCTTGACGAACCGACCAATGATCTTGATGTGAACACTATGCGGGCCCTTGAAGAGGCACTGGAAGGATTTGGGGGGTGCGCTGTGGTAATTTCTCACGACCGCTGGTTCCTGGATAGGATAGCTACCCATATACTGGCCTTTGAAGGAGGCTCAAATGTGGTATGGTTTGAAGGTAACTATTCGGAATATGAAGAGGATCGTCGTAAACGCCTGGGAGCCGATGCGGATCGCCCTCACAGGATTACTTATCGAAAATTGACACGATAGCAGCCTTAAATTAAATATAACCTAACCTATACATTATCCTTTAACAGGCTGCCTGAATGGCTGCCATAACGGACTACATGACAACCTGATGAGCTACGAGCGTTATTTTAACCGTGGGCAGCAAGCTTTCCTGATCAATATTTCAGATGAACGGGATGAATCCATATTCAATTCGTTTACCGGCAAAATAGTGTTCTGTGATGATGAAAAGATTTTGCTTAAAACACCATACAGGCTCTATTCCGGAGAATTGCTAAATCTTAAGCCCGGTATGCAGTTTAAGGTAACTACTGAGGCCATGGGTATGGGTATACAGATTCGGGCCGAACTGACGGAACTTTTGTCTCCTGAAGAATTGAAGCTACGCCCACTTGGTGAACTTTCGGTCTACCAACGCCGTCAGACTCCACGTGCTGATATCTCACTGCCGATTTTACATGTCCCGCAAAAATCTTCACTGGCGGCATTTCAAAGAGAGTGGAAGCGAGTTATAACAGATCTTCACAAGCCTTCTCCTCCTAGATTGAAATTAACAAAAAAAGATATCAATCTAAGCGCTGGTGGGGTTCGCTTCGAATTCACCGGAACTCCTATACACCTTTCTCTTGTTGTAATTGATCTTCAGGACGAAAAACCACCGGCCTGTGCTGTTGCTGAATTAATCTGGCAAAGACAGGACAAGGAAAACGGTGTTAATATCTGCGGGCATCGATTTGTCGAAATTTTAAAACATGATCAGGAGCGGATAGCTGCCTTGATTGACACAACCATAGGTATCCGTTATGCAGGGATCAAGTCTAGGGAACTTACCGATCGGATGTAGTACTAACATAATGATTTTAAGAACGTTTTTCACAGCGGCTGTAATGGCTTTTCATCAGGGATTGTAAAGACATACGGAGTTCATTATCTTCAATTGAGGCAGTATGATTTTTTATCCAGAGCAGTTCCTCTTCTGACAGTACCCTGCAAGGCAGGGCATGCTCCTCACTCTGTTTTTGTAAAATATTTCCACTGGCATTTTTCAGTACAATATCTTTGACACGTTCTTCACCAAGCAGATCATTAATCCTTTTTCTCAGATCCTCTTTTATAAATGATAATTGCTGCATCCATGGAGCATTTGATACTGTGACTGTCAAAACACCCCCTATCATACGTAAAGGTTGTGCTCGTGATGCAATAACAGTCCCTACAACCTGTTCCCATGACTGCCAGATTACAAGCTCCTTCAGCCTGGCGCCTAATGCCGGAGTAAGTATATTTTTTGAAAGCAATCTTCCTAATTTTTCAGGGCTGCCTTTTGGTCTTTTTGTCAACATGTTTCAATCTCCGTTTATATTTACCACCAAGCACCTGACCAGCAATTGCAGCGCCTAACGTAAAAGGAATAACCCTCCAGCTAAATCCGGTGAGATATCTGAAATGTATAACCAATGGAATCGGCAGATGTACGAGAAATAACCACGGGATTGAAAATTTTTTAAATGATTCCCTGAAGAAACCACAAGGAAGACTAATCAAAAATGCAGCTATAACCAGTCCGGCAAGGGCAAATGAATCTTGCATGTAAATCCCCTTTACGTTATATTATTTCGTTAAAATTAAATTGTCAATCAATGACATATGGGAGCAGAAATGAAACAGCAGACAGTTGCCGAAGGACAGTATCTTGCTGTGTTCAACTCTACCCACCGCATACTTAAGGCCGAAGAAGTATTAAAGAGACAAGGTCTTGCTGTCACGATGATACCTGCACCTCGTGCAGTACAGACTGATTGCGGAATGGCACTCAGATTTAATCAGGAACAGCTTGAAATTATCATGCAGACGTTGCAATCGCAACTTTTGCTGCCAGCATTTTTGTGTCAACTTGCAAATGGAAAATACCAGACCATAAAGGATTACTAAAAAAACATGAAAAAGTTAGATTGTTGCGGCAAGCCTTGCCCTGCACCGGTTATTGCAACAAAGAAGGCGCTTGAAACATCTACAGATGGGGTATGTGTACTTGTGGATGACGAAGCAGCACGTGAAAATGTCAAGCGTTTTGCTATAAATCGAGGTTATTCTGTTACTGAAAAGGCTGATGGCTCTACCTGGTCTCTTATACTTGAAAAAGCAGGCCAAACTGTAGAGAATGGCGATACAAACAAGGCTAAATCTTTGTTATCAGGTGATGCAAACAGGATTCTTCTGATTACTTCTACTGTACTTGGTGAAGGTGCTGATGAGCTTGGAAGCCTGTTGATGAAAAACTTTATTTTTACTTTACTGGAGACCGAATCTATACCTTCCAGGATTCTTTTTCTTAATAGTGGCGTCCTGCTTGCAATCCAGGGGGCTGAGACCGTAGAAGCCCTCAAGCGACTGGAAGAGATGGGGGTAGAAATATTTTCCTGTGGAATTTGTCTGGATTTTTTCAAGAAAAAAGAACTCCTGGCTGTTGGAAAGGTTACCAACATGTTCAGTACGGCAGAGCATCTGCTTTCTGCCGGTTCTGTCATTAAGCTTTAGATAATTCTTGACAAAAGTGAGCCAAGACTCTTATAATTTTTAATTTTTAGTCTCAAAGTGTGAATAAATGTTTGATAACCTATCAGATAAACTGGAATCCGTATTTAAAAAACTTCGCGGCCATGGTGTTATGACTGAAGATAACATCAAGGATGCTTTGCGCGAAGTGCGTCTGGCCTTGCTTGAAGCTGATGTGAACTTTAAGGTCGTAAAAGATTTTGTTGAAAAAATACGGCAGAAGTCTGTAGGTACGGAGGTTATGCAAAGCCTCTCACCCGGTCAGCATGTTATCAGAATAGTCAATGATGAATTGATTAACCTGATGGGAGGAGATCAGGATAATTCTCTAAACCTTGCCTTAAGGCCCCCTGTAACCTTAATGCTGGTAGGCTTGCAAGGTGCCGGTAAAACTACAACAACTGGAAAACTGGGGAGCTGGCTGCGCAAGTTAAAACGCAGACCACTTCTGGTTCCTGCTGATGTTTACAGACCGGCGGCCATTGAACAGTTAAAGACCGTTGGACGACAGTTAAATATAGATGTCTATGACTCAAAAAAAGATCAGAATCCGGTAGAAATCGCTACGGATGCAGTTAAATATGCTGAACTTAACGGTTATGATACTGTATTGCTTGACACAGCCGGTCGTCATCAAATTGATGAATTTCTGATGGATGAACTTGAGGTGATCAAGAAAGCAGTACAACCTTCCGAAATACTTTTTGTGGCAGATGCCATGACGGGTCAGGAAGCAGTCACAGTAGCATGCGGATTTAATGATCGGCTTTCTATAACCGGAGTCATACTAAGCAAGCTGGATGGAGATGCAAAGGGCGGAGCAGCGCTATCAATAAAAGCTGTCACTGGTGTGCCGGTAAAATTTGTAGGAATCGGTGAAAAACTGGATGCTCTTGAGGTATTCCATGCCGATCGTCTTGTGTCAAGAATACTTGGCATGGGCGATGTCTTGTCTTTGGTAGAAAAGGCTCAAGCCACTCTTGACGAAAAGGAGACCATTCGTCTTGCTCAGAAACTGAAAAAAAACCAGTTTGATCTTGAAGATTTTCTGGCACAGATGCAACAGCTTAAAAAGATGGGATCTCTTGAATCAATAATGGGTATGATTCCAGGTATGGGCAAGATGATGAAGCAGATGCAGGGAACCCAACCAAGTGAGAAAGAGATTAAACGGATTGAGGCCATCATCCGTTCAATGACTCCTGCTGAAAGGGCAGATCACAGCATTATCAACGGCAGTCGCCGTTTGAGGATATCCAAAGGCAGCGGCACCACTGTTCAGGAGATCAACCTTCTGCTCAAACGTTTTACTGAAGCCCAGAAAATTATGAAGCAACTTGCCAAACTTGGCCCCAAAAACCTGATGAAGGGCATGGGCAACATTCCAGGACTTGGAAATATCGGCGGATTCGGCAAAGGTATGTTCCCTTTCGGCCGTTAACTTTTAATTACTCTAACCAACTCGTTTTTTATAAACCGAGACAAAACGCAGGAGGAAATATCCAGATGGCAACAAAGATCAGACTGCAGCGCCATGGCGCAAAAAAACGCCCTTTTTATCAGGTAGTTATTGCTGACGAACGTTCACGTCGTGATGGTCGGTTTATTGAAAATGTCGGTTATTATGATCCCACTAAAAATCCGGAAGTTGTAAAACTGGATATTGAAAAAGTAAACAGTTGGCTTGGCAAAGGAGCACAACCGACTGATACTGTAAGCCAGATTCTTAAAAAATACGGGGCTAATAACTAAAGCTGTCAATAAGGCCTGCAAGGATTTATACAGGTTGATTTCCGGCCAAGCCGTACATTCCCTTTAAAAGGCGCGCCAGATGAAAGCACTTGTCGAATACATCGCTCAGGCTCTTGTCGACAACCCATCCAGTGTAAAAACTTCCGAAGAAATGGAAGGTGATGCACTGGTTATAAAATTGACCGTGGACAAGGAAGATATGGGACGAATTATCGGTAAGGAAGGTCGTAATGCCAAGGCTCTTCGCATACTACTGAATGCTGTTGCCACCCGGGAAAACAAAAAGATAGTTCTAAAGATTGTTGAATAATGTGCGCATCAAGTGACAACCTGGTTGCCGTAGGTCGGATTAGCGGCACCCATGGCGTTAAAGGGCAGTTACGGTTATACTCATACTCCGGTAATTTTGAAAGTCTGCAAAATGCGAGTGATGTAATTCTTAACTTTCCTTCAGGTACAAGCAGTTGTTTTCAACTATTGCGAACTGTTTGTAACAGTGGCAGGTTTCTGATTTCTATCGGTGGTGTTGATACTATTGATGAAGCTCAAAAGCTGATAGGCTGCGAGCTTTTTCTAAAAAGAGAACAACTGCCTGCTACTGGTAATGATGAATACTATTGGCAGGACCTTTTAGGCATTGATGTTGTTACTGACAATGGATTGATGCTCGGCAAAATTGCTGAAATAATGGAAACCGGTGCAAATGACGTCTATCTTGTTCGAGAAGGTACAGGTTTAAAAGAATACCTGATACCGGCGATTTCAAGTGTAATCAAAAATGTCAATATACAGGCCGGTGTAATGACTATCACTCCTCTGGACGGATTGCTTGATCTATGATTTTCGATATACTGACCCTCTTTCCGGATATGTTTCGTGGTCCTTTTGACGAGAGCATTATCCGCAGGGGACAGAATAAAGGCCTGACAGAGATCAGGCTTCATCAAATCAGAGATTATGCGCAGGATCGTCACCACACTGTTGATGATTCGCCTTACGGTGGAGGTGCTGGAATGTTGATGAAGCCAGAACCACTTGCATCCTGTATAGAGGCAGCTAAGGCCATTAATCCTTCAGCCATTGTTCTTTTAACAACACCGCAAGGCAGACTTCTAAATCAGTCAATAACAAGGGAACTGTCACTCCATTCTGGTTTAATTATAGTATGTGGCAGATATGAAGGCGTTGATGAACGGATACATCTAAAGTATGTTGACTATGAGATATCTATCGGTGACTACGTACTTTCAGGTGGCGAACTAGCTGCTATGGTGCTTGTAGATGCAGTTACCAGACTGATCCCTGGCGTATTAGGCTCAGAGGAATCAGTACAAAACGACACATTATCAAATGGTCTGCTCAAGCACCCTCAATATACAAGGCCACCTGAATTCAAGGAATTATCAGTCCCAGACATTCTTCTATCCGGAAATCATGCCGAAATTGCATTCTGGAGACGTGCACAATCAATCAAGCGTACTTTTGAAAAACGTCCCGACCTTTTGAAAAACGCAGTGCTATCAGAAAAAGAGATGCTCTATTTGAGCTCACTGGATATAGCTGATGCCGTTTGAACTTGCTATTGCCCTGCTTCATTATCCGGTTTATAATAAGCACCGTCAGGTAGTTACAACGGCATTTACTAATCTGGACATACATGACATCGCAAGGACCGCCAGGACATTCGGCTTGTCCAGCTATTATATGGTAACTCCGTCAATTGAACAACTTCATCTGATTCAAAAAATCGTTACGCATTGGGATAAGGGATGGGGTGCAGACTATAATCCTGATCGTCGAGAGGCGCTTTCAATTGTCAAACCTGTTTTAAGCCTTTATGATGCGGTAGCGGATCTTGAAAAATCAAAAGGGCTACCGGTCAAGTTAATCGCTACAGGTGCTTCAAGACGTATTAATACAATATCATTTTCTGCTTTACGTCAAAAGTTCCAGGTTGCTGACCAGCAGTATCTGCTTTTACTTGGCACAGGATGGGGCTTGGCCGATGAAATATTTGAGCAGGCTGACCTTATTCTGGAACCAATTCAAGGCTTATCTGAATACAACCATCTGCCGGTGCGGTCTGCCCTGGCAATTATGCTTGACCGGATTCTTGGACAATATTGAAAATATAAATACCTGAATAAGGTACAACTGAGGAGGAACAGCTATTATGAATACAATTGACTTGCTTGAATTTGAACAGATGAAAAAGAATATACCGGTTTTCAAGACCGGTGATACTGTCAAGGTACATGTAAAAATCGTTGAAGGTGACAAACAGAGGATTCAGGCATACCAGGGAGTTGTAATTTGCAGACAGAACGGTGGTATACGTGAGTCTTTTACAGTACGCAAGATATCCAATGGTATCGGTGTAGAGCGGGTCTTTCCACTGCATTCACCGGTTATTGAAAAGATCGAGATAGTAACCCGTGGTCATGTTCGCCGTGCAAAACTTTATTATCTGCGTAAGCTGCGCGGCAAGGCAGCTCGTATTCGTGAACGTAAGTACGTGCCGCCGGTAAAGGCATAATTAGGTTTTGAAGCCCCTCTGAAAAGCGGGGCTTTTTTAATCTATGCATGATTATCTCTTTCATATACCTCCTCCAGATCTGTACCATTTTGAGACAGTCTTACGGAATATGGGGTATGATTCTATATCCGGGATTGACGAGGCTGGACGCGGGCCTTTGGCCGGACCTGTGGTTGCGGCGGCAGTAATTCTAAATCCTGAGCAACCGGTTAAAGATGTCAATGATTCCAAGAAGCTTGATAAAAGCTGCAGAGAGCGATTGTACCTGGAGATAATGGCACTTGCAATGGCCGTAGGTGTAGGTGTTGTAGATGCGGCAACTATAGACAGGATTAATATCCTGCAGGCTACCAGACAGGCTATGCTGCTTGCAGTAGAGGCATTACCATACAGCCCTGATTACCTGATGATTGACGGTATAACGACCATAAATAGTTCTTTACCCCAGCAGACTATAAAAAAGGGTGACAGCCTGAGCGCCTCCATTGCCGCAGCATCAATCATAGCCAAGGTCACCCGTGATCGTATTATGTACGAATATGATTTACTGTACCCGACTTACGGTTTTTCCAGCCACAAAGGGTATGGTAGCCCCCAACATCTTGAGGCCTTGCAGAAGCATGGACCATCTCCAATCCATCGAATGACCTTCAGGCGGGTAAAAAATGAAAAATCAGCTTAAGAATCAGAAACTTGATTTGCTTTTTTTCTAAAAGCTTGTAAAATTCCTCCCCATGAGTGAACAACTACCTTCAACCGTCAACCAGGCATATCAAGTCAAGACAGGTGTTATCCCGGCGCTGCTGATCAAGGATAATTTACTTGCCCCCGATCAATTGTCATATGCTGTAAGGGTTCACTCAAAACTCACAAGCCCTCAGACCATGCTGGATACACTTCTTGAGCTTGGCCTGATATCTCAGGAGCAGCTTCAGAGTACCCTTCGCAAACATCAACTCAATCTGAGGCTTGGCGATCTTCTGCTGGAACTTGGATATTTGAGAGAGATAGACCTGCAGCAGGCACTGGCAATTCAGAAGGACGGCCAGGGACAGCGTCGACTTGGTGATGTACTGATTGACAATGGTTTTATTGAAGAGCGCAAGTTACTGGAAACTCTTTCCTACCAACTGGGTTATCTTCTAATTGATCCGGATTTTGTAAAAATAGACAAAACACTGTTGGTCAGTCTACCTCTTAAGATATGCCGCCAATTCAATATCCTTCCTTTATACCGCCAGGATGATCAGTTGGTTGTGGCCTTCGCGGATCCACTTGATCAACGTGCCAGAGACATTGCAGCGTCCCATTTAGGTGCTTTCGTCACAGCAATATGCTCCAAAAACTCCTTAAAAGAGGCGTTGGATGCGCTTGAACATGTAGGCAAGTCAATAGCGGCTGATGATAGCACCATTATCGGTATGATAAACCTGCTTGTTGAGGATGCAATTGAAGAGCAGGCTAGCGATATACATATTGAGCCACAGAAAGACCGGATCAGGGTACGTTTCAGGCGAGATGGCGTAATGGGTCACTACAAAGATTTTCCAAAAGACATCGCTCCCCAGCTTATCACCCGTATCAAGGTTATGTCCCAGGCAGATATAGCCGAAAAACGCAGGCATCAAGATGGGCGAATACTGTTTACAAGCCGCAAGCATGGTATCAATCTGGACATGCGCATATCCTTCTTCATCACTATTTACGGTGAAAAGGTGGTAATGAGACTTTTGAACAACAAGGGTACCATATTGGATATTAAAGAGATCGGTATGGCCCCGCGTATGCTGGAACACTTCATTTTTGATGCACTTGAAGTACCAACAGGAGTAATGATAGTGACTGGTCCTACCGGTTCAGGAAAGACCACTACACTTTATAGCTGCGTAATGCACCTTAATGACATAAACACCAGTATAATTACCGCTGAAGACCCTGTTGAATACGTTATTGAAGGCATATCCCAGTGTTCTATAAACCCCAAGATCGGTGTTACTTTTGAGGAGACGCTACGTCACATTGTACGTCAGGACCCTGACGTGATAGTTCTGGGGGAAATCAGGGATCAGTTTTCGGCAGAGGTTGCCATCCAGGCAGCCCTCACCGGACATAAGGTTCTTACCACCTTTCACACCGAAGATTCCATAGGCGGCCTGATACGTCTGATGAATATGAACATTGAAGCATTTCTTATCTCATCTACTGTTGTTTGTATAGTGGCCCAACGGCTGCTACGAAAGGTATGCCCGGAATGCGCAGAGCGATACACTCCTACTACCGTTGACTTAAGTCGTCTGGGGCTTTCAGCCAATGATCTCCAGGGTGCTGAATTCCTGATCGGCAGAGGTTGTAAAAATTGTCGTTTCACCGGCTATAAGGGTCGGGTTGCAATCTTCGAGCTGCTGGTTATGAATGAGATGGTTAAAAATGCAATTCTTGATCATAAAAGTTCATATGAAATCCGTAAGATTAGTGTGGAAACATCCGGCATGGTGACCCTGATGGAGGATGGGCTGGTTAAAGGGGCACGAGGTCTGATTTCAATGCAGGAAATTATTACCGATTTACCGCGACTTGGAAAACCCAGGCCGTTGCACGAACTGCGCAGACTTCTGGGGGTAAGATGACAAACGAAAAGCCTTTAATCCGTCTGATTCAAGAGCGTCTGGATGGCAATCTTCAGGACCTGCCGGTATTTCATACAGTGGCCGTTAAGCTGCAACAATTACTTGCAACACGCAGTTTTGAAATTGATGATGTCATTGAACTGATTAGCGAAGATCAGTCAATTGCCGGACGAATTCTAAAGGTTGCCAACTCATCTTATTACGCCGGACTCACCAAGATAGCGACTATCAAGGATGCAATCATCCGTCTGGGAGCCCAGGAAATAGCAAATATGGCAATGCTGGCATCCCAGTTTGAGTTTTTCAAATCATCAAATGATAGTCTGAACAGAATGATGCAAGGACTTTGGGGACACGCCCTCGCATGTGCCGTAGGTGCCAAATGGCTTACCCGAAAGGCTGGTTATCCAGGCATGGCAGCAGAGGCATTCATGGGTGGGCTGATGCATGATATCGGCAGTCTGGCCCTTTTAAAAATACTTGATGACATTCTAAGAGAAAACGTTACTACTGTTCACTTTTCTGAACACCTTGTCCGGGAAATTGTTGATGCCATGCATGAAGAGGTTGGTTACAATCTGATGAAGGCTTGGAATTTCCCAGATTTTTATTGTGAAATTGCCCACAGTCATCATTCAGAAGAATTCAATCATTCTAACATCCTGCTTGTATCAACCAGACTGTCCAATCTTGCATGCAAAAAACTAGGGCGTTCAATGCATCCCCCTGAACCGGGAATTTCTATCTATTCATCACAGGAAGCCCAGATTTTAGGAATGAAAGAGATTGCGCTGGCAGAGCTTGAGATAATTATTGAGGATGCTGACGGAATTGCGATTGAATGAATGTATTGATAGCCAGTTTTATATAAAAGAGGCTCAACTGACTGAGAAACCATATACCTGATAGAATAGCACGTGAATGATAATTTTTTTTGCAACGGGTTCATGTGATGCGGAGGTCTATAAATGGGGCAAACAGCAAATAATGAGAGCTTGCAAGAGGAAAGGATTGAATTCAAAAGACTTGGGTTTAAACTCGAACTGCTGTTATCGGCAGAAAAAACTCTATGTACAGCCTCATATATACCTTCAGCAAAAGGCGCTCCTATATCTCTGGAAGAATTTAAAACATTTTTAGCTCAGGCAAAGATACAGGAAGGTCTTTCTGAACCGGAAATAACAAAACTGCTTGCAGCAGCAGCCAGCGGAAATTCCATCACTAACTGCATTATAGCCTATTCACAAGACATGATTCCTGGCAAAAACGGAAGATTTGAACTTGCTGTTGCTGATTCGCTACAGGAGGAATCTGATAACGAGAAAACAAGTGAAGAAACTGAAAACAGTCAGATAGATTTGAGGCATGTACAAAGTTTTCTGAATGTATCCAACGGACAACTGCTTGGCAAGGTAATAGAACCTGAACCAGGCACACCTGGCAAGACCTTACGTGGTCAGACAATACCTGCCCAGGCAGGTACACCACTGGTGTTAAATCTGCTCAAAAACATCCGTTATGGAGATGATGGAATTTCCTTATACGCAGAAGCTGATGGATGCCTTTACCTGCAAGGCAATGATATTTCGATAGAGGAAAATTATATTGTCAAAGGTGATGTTGACTTTAAGGTTGGTAACATACTGTATAATGGCTTTGTAGAGGTTAAAGGCGATGTGCTTGATGGCTTTACATTAAATGCAACCAAAGGGATCAGGATTCATGGCAATATAGGGGTGTGTGAAATCTCTTCAGATGGAGATATATTTTTTTGCGGAATGAACGGACAGGGAAAAGGATCCATTAACTGTGGGGGAATTATTCATGCCAATTTTATTGATGATACCCTGGTTGAGGCAAAAGGTGGTGTATTAGTAGAAACCGAGATCAGAAACTGCTTTATACATTCAAATGGCAGTGTTAAGGTTGATAAAGGCATAATAGCCGGTGGGGAGTGTATTGCCCTTGGTGGTATAGAATCTACAACCATTGGAACCGCTTCCTCACAAAAAACAAGGCTGATAGCAGGAGTTTGTCACAATGACCTGCTAGAGCTGAATTGTCTTTTTAATGAACTTAAACAACTTGTAGCTAATTTCAGTGAGCCTGGAAAAAATCGGGACATGAAAGAGTTTGCCAGGATCAGGTCTGATATAACAGCCAGAATACAGGCAGTCCGTTCGCGTCAATACCCGGCCAGAAATTCTAAGGTTAATGTAAAGAAGCGCTTGCATGAAGGGGTAACATTAACGATTGGACAGACAAGTGACGAGATTAAAGAAGGAAGGGATGGTCCGTTCAGCATTATTGAAAATACCCTGGAAGGTGGATTTCGCTACCTCGGACTGACTGATTTAACTGTTAAGGCAGAAGACATTGAAAAATTGTTCGTACAGCAACAGATGCCGATTCATCGGCAAAATACAGCGGAGGATATATGAAGGCATTGGTTGTTGATGATTGTAAAATTTCAAGAATGCTGCTTGTAAATCCGCTTAGCAGTTATGCTGAAGTTGATGAGGCGGAAAACGGTATTGAAGCTATTCAGAAGATATCAAAGGCCTTATCCGAATCTTCTGGATATGATCTTGTCTGTCTGGACCTTAACATGCCTGAAATGGACGGTTTTGAAGTTTTGCGTGAAATCCGGGCAATCGAAGCAAAATTAAATCCGCAAGTCCAGACCGTAGTTTTTATGATCACCGCCAGCAATTCACCAGATGATATGTTAGAGATGCTGCTTACAGGCTCTTGTGATGATTACCTTAACAAACCGGTTATAAACAAGACCTTAATTGAATTAATGCAAAAACATAACCTGTTGGAAAAAACAGGTTGATTAAATCTATCTCATAATCTTTAAAAGTCAAGACAGTGAATAAATGGCTTTGACGTAAGCGCCACAAATGTAGTAATTTTGAAAATTAAACAAGCAGTCTCTATCACTTTTACAAGGAGTTTGGTTATGTCTATCAAGGTAGGTATCAACGGATTTGGCCGTATCGGGCGTATGATTTTTCGTGCTGTAGCCCAGAATTTTAATAACATTGAGATAGTTGCCATCAACGATCTGCTTGATCCCGAGTATCTTGCATACATGTTGAAGTATGACTCTGTGCATGGGCGTTTTAATGGTGAAATATCGGTAGAAGGCAATTATATGGTGGTAAATGGCAAGAAGATTCGTCTGACTGCCGAAAAAGATCCTGCAAAACTTAACTGGACTGAAACAGGCGCAGCTATTGTAATTGACAGCACCGGTTTCTTCCTGACAACAGAGTCCTGCCAGGCCCACATAGCAGCCGGCGCTGAAAAAGTCATACAGTCTGCCCCTGCCAAGGATGATACACCAATGTTCGTTTATGGTGTAAATCACAACAAATATGCAGGTGAAACCATTATTTCTGCTGCCTCTTGCACCACAAACTGCCTGGCGCCAGTTGCCAAGGTATTACATGATAACTGGGGCATAAAGCGTGGCCTGATGACAACTGTACATGCAGCCACCGCTACCCAAAAGACCGTAGATAGTCCTTCAAACAAGGATTGGAGAGGTGGCAGGGGAATCCTTGAAAACATCATCCCTTCTTCAACCGGCGCTGCCAAGGCGGTTGGCAAGGTAATGCCAGAGCTTAACAAAAAACTTACCGGTATGGCCTTCCGCGTTCCTACGTCAGATGTTTCTGTAGTTGACCTGACCGTTGAGTTAAACAAGGAAGCCAGTTATGATGAAATATGCAAGGTAATGAAAGCTGCGTCCGAAGGTGAATTGAAGGGAGTACTGGGCTATACCGATGAAAAGGTTGTATCAACTGATTTTGTTGGCAACAGCGTGCCTTCAACCTTTGATGCCGAAGCCGGAATTGCACTGGACAGCACCTTCGTAAAGGTTGTCGCATGGTATGACAATGAGTATGGCTATACCTGCAACTTGCTGCGGTTGCTTGAGCATATTGCCAAGTAGTAGTTTACATGCCACTTTGTGAAGTTTTTTTGTAGAGTAACAATTAGCCAAGGGTCAAAAACTTCAGATAATTTTGATTTTATGACCCTTGGCCAATATAACTATTTTATCAGGGACTCCATCATAGTATCAGGAGCCTGATCTTATTTCAGCCTGGCTTTTGTGGAATTTGGAATTTGTTGATGTGCGTTGTGAATCAAAGCTAGACTGTCTTTACTTACCCCTGTCAAGTTTGCCATAAATTCACACTTGATTCTCAACAAAAAGAAAAGCCGTTCGTTCGATAACGGTAATAGCGTCTCTAAATTACCTTGCCCTTTGGCCAGTATCAGACTTGAACTCTCGAATAAAGCCTTGAATTCTTCGGTTGACTCAGAAAGTATTGTTCCTGGATACACACTTCCGCTTGAGATGACTGTTACCAGACGGTCAAGCCCTACATAGCTGGCATCTTCAAATGTCGCGTCATTGATTATCGGTTTGTCACGAACCGCTGCAATTATTTTGAGGTCTGGATAATCACGCATCAACTGTTTCATAAACAGCATATCAAAAACTATTTCCCCACAGTTATCACATATATAGAGCATAGTTGATGCATCAGAGAGGGCCTTTTTAAAGGGCTCCAGGTCATAACGGGTAAACAGGATTGTAGTAAGCTTCTCAAGTTCCTCTACAAGATTGAGGTTGGTATGATTTTTGGCCCCAAAATCTATTATGTTTCCAGCCGCTGCAATCTGTAGTCCGGTTTCAAGGGGGAACTGACTGTCATCAATCTTTTTCTGTAGCAAATCTGAGCAATTAATAGACAACCGGTTGGATTCTCTTTTAACTCCGGCATAGATATCAAAATCCGGTGACTCTCCAAGCTCTTCAATTATCGCATCAGCGATATAACGGATAATGTGCTGTACCAATAACTGCTCTTTTAATGATTTTTTCAAGCCTTCCTCTGCTACTGCAATAACACGACTGGTCTGGTTTTGATCAAGTCCTGCAAAACTGGCTGCTGTAATTGCTTGATTTATAACACAGGAATGACAGTCTGATTCAATACCGAAAAAACGCCTGCTTTTATCTTCTAAACTGATTTTATTCACATTACCTCGCATATAGTGTCCTTCTGTTTTAATTCAACTCTCCTGAGCCTCTTTCAAAAGTCCCGAATTGTGTCATTCCGGCAGGCTTTAAGCCGGAATCCAGATTTTAACTGACTGAAAAGACTGGATCCCCGATAAAGGTATTCGAGGATGACAATCTTTTTGAAATAACTTCTACTTATACATCCATTTTTACATCAACGGTACAACAATGAGATATCAATTCAGGAATCATCCCCCAATACAGTAGCACACAGTTGCAAACAGGGTGTTCTAGAGTATTATTTATAGTACTTTTTTACGTCTTTAAAAGTTATAATCAATCTATATCTTATCGTAACTATCTGATTTACAGATATTTTTATTTTTAGGCACTTAATTTGTATATGATGAATATTATCAAGTTAAACTAACTTTAAAAAAGAAGTTTTAAAAAGGAGAGACAGATGCAAGCACCAGGTGGAGCAGGTGGTGGCAGAGGCGGTGGACAAGGCATGGGAAGAGGCCAGGGGCAGGGTAATTCCGGTAATCGTATGGGAATGGGTGGAGTCACCTCGTGTAAGTGCCCAAAATGCGGCCATACAGAGGATCACGAAAGGGGAGTGCCCTGTTTACAGAAGAAATGTCCAAAATGCGGGGCATCAATGGTAGGGGTATAACTGTTAGTCTGAAAGGAAAGGAGGATATTAAAATGCCTGGAGGAGACAGGACTGGACCTAATGGATTGGGGCCAATGACAGGACGTGCTGCTGGATTTTGCAGGGGGGGGGCTATTTCTGCAAACAATCTTGATCTGGCAGGTTTTTCTTTTGGAAGAGGTGGTTATGGCAGGATGGGTGGAGGTAGAGGAAGAAGAAATATGTTTTATGGCAATGCAGCTTCATACCAGACACCGGATACTGAAATGGAAAAGGTGGCTTTAAAAAATCATGCAGAGGCATTGCAGGTTCAGTTGAATATTATTAAAAAACGTATTACAGATATTGAGAGTAAATAGTAAGTAAAACTTTTCATTCACCCCTACTGATTGGTCTCCAAAATGGTCGTGCCGTTTTTTACAGGCACGACCATTTTTTTCAGAAGTATCTCTTTCAAAAACACTGTATTCCTGGTGCGATAAGTTCATTACGAACAGAATATCTGTGGGTTGTGAGAGATTTGCAGTTCACTCTGAACACAGAAAGGACAACACAAGACTTTTATCAGATGTTCAGAATTGATTATATTCAGTTAAAGGGTAGCTATACCTCAAACGGCCAAAACTTGCGTTTTATCGAACATCTGAAATTTT
>DYNH01000028.1 GCA_020721175.1 Trichlorobacter lovleyi
CCCTGCCAGCATACATTACTGGCTGATTCTGATTGAATTCAAGGTAAATGCGGCAGCTTCATGCTGGTTCCAGGGGTGGCTGAAGATATACATGTAGACTGGTACACCATGCTTCATCCAGCCTAGATTCATAACCAGATTGGTGCCATTTGATGTTTTAGCCTCAACAGTGCCTGGCTTTACAGTAAAGGTAACTGTCTTGGGTGCCTGTGGCGGAGTTATCGCCTCTCCACCCTTATCTCCCGAATTCTGGGTGTTGCTTACATATACTTTACCACTTATCATGGTGGGCCGCCCCCAGTGGAACCAGTAGTTCTGTACCCTCCAGACATCAGCATCCTTGCCCTGGGAAAATGCGATTACATAGCCTGTGGTCTGATTAGGATCAAAATCAAAACGGATTTTCAGCGGATTTGACGCCATGCCGTTGTCAATCAGAAAAAGCGGGCTGTGTGACATGATGCCGGTCTTGCCCCATGAATTGCCGGCAGGTACATTGACAGCCAGCTTGCCATTTGTAATAGCAGCAAATCTTTCAAAATTGCCGCCCACCACCTGGATAGGCGCCCACAGGTTAGAAAGTCCGTTTGCAAACTCCTCATTCAAAAGGTAAGCACCTGCTGATGAGGGCTCTGTTTGTGTATGTGACGCTCCATCAAAGGTAATCGAGGAAATCCTGTTGGTATCATGCACAATCGCCCTGCCGTCATGGAAACGGATTACCATGGACGCAGCATTAACCCAACAGACACTGGTTATAATGGATAGAATGGATAGAAACAGAACTGAATAACGATGTCTGGCTTTCATTTGTGGCCTCCTTGTGGGCTTTTAAGATTGATAATCCGGCTGAGAGCCTAACGGAAAACAGGAAAATGTCAAGTTGACCGATAATCAGATACACGGCACATCATACCACAGTCAGTCTTTATCAGGGTTATTCCCCGATAATCTTTATCAGGACACGTTTTTTTCTCTTGCCATCAAATTCACCGTAAAAAATTTGTTCCCAGGGTCCCAGATCAAGCTTGCCTTCTGTAACAGCCACAACAACCTCACGTCCCATAACAGTCCGCTTAAGGTGTGCATCGCCATTGTCTTCAAAACCGTTATGCCTGTATCTTGAGTAAGGTTTTTCAGGAGCAAGCTGTTCAAGCCAGTCTTCAAAATCCTGATGCAACCCGGACTCATCATCATTTATAAACACGCTTGCGGTGATATGCATGGCATTACATAGCAGCAGGCCCTCCTTGATGCCGCTTTGCCGAAGCGATTCTTCAATATCTGGTGTAATATTAACAAACGCACGGCGTGATCGGGTCTCAAACCATAGTTCTCTGCGAAATGACTTCATGTTTCACCTGCTTTCCCTTTGTGATTATCAAGTCTCTCAAACGCCTGGCTTACTGATCTGTAATCGGAGTTTACGTTCTTTATACAACAAGGATCATTTGATAAACAATTTATAGAAAGCCCGTCAAGTTGGTTGTACTTTAATCTAATCACAGTATATTGCAAGCAGACTGCATCCTGATTGCAGTTATTCAGCACAAATCGTCAGAATCAGTTGTTGATTCTGTTATGCCGGCAGGATGCCGGCAAAATGCCGGCAGGATGCCGGCTCTACTAAAAATCTGGTTGATGAAAGGTGATTAAGATGTCTGAGAAAGCTGTCATACTTTACAGTGCAGGGCTTGACTCCACTACATGCCTTGCCATTGCCGGGGCTCAGGGGTTTACCCCTTTTGCAATCAGCTTTGATTACGGCCAGCGACACCGCCATGAGCTTAATCTGGCGCGGGCCAACGCAAAAAAAATGGGTGCTGTGGAACACCTGGTTGTGGCATTTGATCTGCGCCAGGTTGGAGGAAGTGCCCTGACCAGCGAGATTTCTGTGCCTAAAGAGGGTGTTGGCCAGGAGATACCTGTTACATATGTTCCGGCTCGCAATACGATTTTTCTCTCCTTTGCCCTTGGCTGGGCAGAGGTTCTGGGGGCATTTGATATATTTATCGGAGTGAATGCCCTGGACTATTCAGGCTATCCCGACTGCCGCCCGGCCTTTATCGAGTCCTATCAGAAGATGGCCAATCTGGCCACCAGGGCAGGAGTGGAGGGAAAAGGAAGATTCACCATACACACGCCACTAATCAACATGACCAAGTCAGAGATTATCAAGCAGGGGATAGCGCTTGGTGTGGACTACAGCCAGACCCATTCCTGTTACGACCCGACACCAGATGGGCTTTCTTGTGGCTATTGTGATTCATGCCGTTTACGATTAAAAGGCTTCCGTGAGGCCGGGCTTACAGACCCTTTACTGTATACAAACAGTTAATCCTGAAAACGGCATTTACTCACGCAACGGCGCTACTAAGACAAAGAAAATCAAAAAACTACCTAAAACTAAGTGACATCACCTTTTTAGTATGTAGTTAAATCTTCATAAGTCTCTGTTTTTAAACGTTGTGTCGTTGCGACGTTGCGTGAAACTGCTTTTTATAAGTTAATTCCATTTGTAACATATAAATATCAATATAGGTATTTAGAGCAATAAAGACCTTTTTTGTCTTTTTTGCTTGATTTTTAAAATAGTGCTAGTAAACTTCTTCTCAAAGGCACTAAATGCTAGCCTTACTATCCTGACAAGGAGGAAGCATGGATATCTTGGCCCTTAGCAGACTGCAGTTTGCAGTCACCACCATGTTCCATTTTATCTTCGTTCCGCTTACACTGGGGATGTCTGTATTGACTGCCTGGTTTGAAACCAGATACGTACAGACTGGCGATGAAACCTATCTGCGGATGACTAAGTTCTGGGGGAAACTTTTTCTGATTAACTTTGCATTGGGTGTTGTTACCGGAATTACTCAGGAATTTCAGTTTGGTATGAACTGGGCTGAATATTCTCGCTATGTTGGGGATATATTTGGCGCTCCACTGGCTATTGAGGCTACCGCTGCCTTTTTTCTTGAATCTGTTTTTATCGGGGTATGGATATTCGGCTGGGACAAGCTTTCCAAAAAGGCCCATCTTGCCACCATCTGGCTTGCTGCCTTTGGCACAAACCTTTCCGCATTATGGATACTGATAGCCAATGGATGGATGCAGAGGCCAGTCGGCTTTATCATTCGCAACGGCCGGGCCGAGATGAACGATTTTCTGGCAATCGTCACCAATCCGTATGCCATTTACAAGTTTCTTCACACCGTTACTTCCGGTTATATGGTTGCGGGATATTTTGTAATGGGGGTTGCCGCCTGGCATCTGCTTAAGAAAAACGAGATAGAATTTTTCACCCGTTCATTCAAGACCGCAGCAATGTTCTCACTGGTTTCAGGTCTTGTAGTGCTTGCTACTGGAGATTTTCATGCAGTTGAGATAGCAAAGGTGCAACCAACTAAATTTGCTGCCATGGAATCGGTTTGGGAGACACAAAAAGGGGCGCCAATGCATCTTTTACTGGTTCCGGATGAGGCCAATGAGCGTAATTCCATTGCCACAGCCTCTGTTCCTGGTGCACTGAGCTTTCTGGCCTTCCACGATACCAATGCCGAAATCAAGGGGCTGAAGGATTTTCCGAAAGAGGAACGTCCACCTGTGCTGCCTGTTTTCCTTAGTTTTCGTATGATGGCAGGCCTAGGCACCCTGATGATAGGGCTATCGTTGCTGGCTGTCATCATGCCGCGCTGGAAAGGTTTTGTTGATTTCAAGATATTCCTAGTCATCATGGTTGCTGCCCTGCCTCTACCCTACATAGCAGTGCAGCTTGGCTGGCTTGTCGCAGAACTGGGGAGGCAACCCTGGGCCGTTTATGGTGTATTTAAAACTGCTGACGGGATATCCAAATCCGTATCCATGATCCAGGTTGCTGGTTCGCTATTAGGATTTACAGCACTCTACGGTCTCTTGGGAACAATTGATATCTACCTGCTTGCCAAATACGCTAAAAAAGGACCTGATACCGATACCACCGGCATGATTCCAGTCAAGGAGGTCGCATAAAATGGAACTGCTACAAATTACCTGGTTTGTGCTGTGGGCTGTACTATGGGCGGTATACTTTATGTTGGATGGATTCGTTCTTGGGCTAGGTTTCATGTCTGGTTTCATCGCAAAGAATGATACGGAAAAACGGATCCTAATCAACTCGGTCGGGCCGGTCTGGGATGGTAACGAGGTCTGGCTGATAACCGCCGGTGGCGCCACCTTTGCCGCCTTCCCTACAACATATGCGCTGATGTTCAGCTATCTGTACACTGCGCTGTTGCTGCTGCTGTTCTCTCTGATTGTCAGGGGGGTCTCATTCGAGTTCCGTGGCAAGATGGAATCTGCAGTATGGAAAAAAGGCTGGGACAATGCGATTATTATATCCAGCTTTCTACCTGCCCTGCTTTTCGGAGTAGCCTTCGGGAATTTTTTCAAGGGACTGCCAATGGACGTTACAGGGTATCACGGCGGACTTTTTTCATTGCTTAATCCCTACGGCATTCTGACCGGCCTCTTGTTTGTCTGCCTGTTTGCAGTTCATGGTTCACTGTATGCCACAGTCAAAACAACAGGTGAACTCAGCAGCAGGGCTTTTGCACTGGCTAAATTACTATGGATACCACTTTTAATTGTAGCAGTGGTCTTTCTGGCCTACACCGGCTATGCGACAAAACTTTACGTAAACTATACAAAGGCACCTGTTCTTTTTGTTGTGCCGTTAATTGCAGTAATGGCCCTTGTTGCCATCCAGATGTTCATAATATCCAACAAACCATTAAAGGCATTTGCCGCTTCCTGTGTCACAATCCTGTTTGTTGTCTTTACAGGTGTGGCAGGGCTGTTTCCCAACCTGATTCCTTCCAGTATTGATACTGCCTACAGCCTGACCATTTTTAACTCATCATCCAGTCAGTACACCCTGACAATCATGACAGTAGTTGCGTTTATCTTTGTACCTACGGTTATTGCCTACAAGATTTGGGTCTACCGCTTATTCAGAGCGCCTGTTACAGAACGGGATGTTCTGGAGAATCATGAGGCTTATTGAGTTGCGAGCATCATTCAGATAACGTATAAAGCCACGTGGGTATGAATACAACCATGCCCACCTTACCAAGCAGTTTTCAGTATCTCTTCTCCATTTAATCTGTTTCATCCGGAGTTCCTGCCAGGTAAGCCCTTGGCCCATCGGAACATCTTACAATATCGGCAAGCAAGGCCATCAGCAATTCAGATATAACGTACCTTTCTTGACCTTATCCGCTAGGTACGGCCAAGGCATGATAACAGGTCACACCTTCAGTGGAACTACATTAATCGGGGCTCTGATAGCAATCATTACCCCGTAACAACTTGACATTGCAAGCAGTGACATGCTATGAGCAACCTTTATTTAACTGAATTTTCATTAAGGAGAATTTTTATGGAACGTACTTTTGCCATTATCAAACCAGACGCCGTTGAACGGGGTCTTTCAGGAAAGATCATCACAAAGATCGAAGATGCCGGTTTCACCATTGCAGGCATGAAAAAAATCCACCTTACGCGTAAACAGGCAGAAGGTTTTTACTATGTCCATAAAGAACGTCCTTTTTTCAATGACCTGTGCAGCTTTATGTCCCGTTCACCAGTTATTGTAATGTGCCTGCAAAAGGAAAATGCAATTGCTGAATGGAGAACCCTGATGGGGGCCACTAATCCGGCCAACGCTGAACCTGGAACCATCCGCAAAGAATTTGCAAAGAATATCGAAGAAAATTCATCACACGGCTCTGATGCCCCTGAAACCGCTGCCTTTGAAATATCATACTTCTTTAACAGCTTTGAACTGATAGGTTGATTACCATGCAAGCGGCCCTTCTTCACTATGTTGAACGGGCCGTTTCTTTTTCTCCAGATGCCTGATACCCACCTTACTGATCTCAAAAATCTGACCCTGCCTGCCCTTGAAAAATTTCTTCAGGGACAGGGTAAAGAACGTTACCGCGCCACCCAGATTTTTAAATGGATGTACCAGAAAGACGCAACTGCTTTTGATGAAATGTCCAACATTTCTAAAGACTTAAGGGAAGAGCTGTGGCAGACTGCTTTTATCAGCAGGTTGGAACCTGAAGCTGTTGAAACCGGTAAAGATGGCACACGCAAATATCTGTTTCGCCTTGAAGACGGCAACGCTGTTGAATCTGTGATTATTCCGACAGATGATCGTAATACTATATGTATCTCTACACAGGTAGGCTGCGCCATGGGTTGTACATTCTGCCTGACCGGCAGCTTTAAGCTTACACGCAACCTGACCACATCCGAGATTGTTAACCAGATACTGGCCGTGCGTCGTGATGTAGAACTGCGTAATATAGTGCTGATGGGAATGGGTGAACCGCTGCATAACCTTGAAAACGTTATTGCAGCACTTAAGATAATGGTTGATGACAACGGCCTGCAGCTCTCAACCCGCAAGGTAACAGTGTCTACCTGTGGACTGGTGCCGGAACTGGAAAGGTTGGGGCGAGAGGTGACAGTAAATCTGGCAGTGTCATTAAATGCCACTACAGATGAGCTGCGCAACCGGATCATGCCAGTAAACAAGGCCTATCCAATCGCCATGCTGCTTGCTGCGTTAAAGAAATTTCCACTTCCTGGACGTCGAAAGATTACGATTGAGTACGTCTTGCTGGGTGGGCTGAATGATTCACTGGAAGATGCCAGGCGTCTGACCCGCATACTTTCAGATATTCCCTGCAAGATTAACCTGATCCCCTTTAATCCCCATGAAGGGGCTGACTTTGTTCCACCTGCAGATGCCGCCCTGGAAGCTTTTCACAAGTATCTGCTGGATCGGAATTTCACGGTCATAACCCGTGACAGCCGGGGGAGTGATATCTCGGCAGCCTGCGGTCAGTTAAAGGGCAGACTTGAACGTTCCTGAGATGAAAATTGCCCATAAAATCTGTGCAAATATATGTTAAATGAATTCTTTTACAGATATTTAATGTAACAGAAAAGGAGAACGGTTTCTATGATAGGGGTTATTGGCGGAAGCGGCTTATATGAGATGGAAGGATTAGAGCAGGTTACAGAGGTGGTGCTGGATACCCCTTTTGGCAGTCCGTCTGACACCTTTTTTACCGGGGTGCTTAATGGTGTGAAAATGGCCTTTCTGCCACGGCATAGCCGAGGACATCGGTTGCTGCCTTCAGAGATTAACTATCGTGCCAATATCTACGGTATGAAGCATCTGGGTGTTACACGGATTATATCTGTTGCGGCTGTTGGAAGCCTTAAGGAGGAGATCGCGCCAGGCCATGTTGTAATACCGGACCAGTTTATTGACCGCACCAGGGGGTTCAGAAAGGACACCTTTTTTGGTGAAGGCATTGTTGCCCATGTTGCCTTTGGGGATCCTACCTGCCCATGTCTTTCTGAAAAACTTTACCGCGCAGCAGAAAAAGCAGGGGCAATTGTCCACTGCGGAAGTACCTATATCTGCATGGAGGGACCGGCCTTTTCCACTAGGGCTGAATCCAATCTGTACCGAAGCATAAACGGGGATATTATCGGGATGACAAATTTGACCGAAGCCAAACTGGCCCGTGAAGCAGAAATATGTTATGGGGTTATAGCTCTTTCAACCGATTATGACTGCTGGCATGAACACCACGACGATGTGACAGTAGAGGCAATTCTGACCATCATGCACAAAAATGTGGCCCTGGCAAAGAATATCATCCGTCTTGCAGTACAGGATGATATCCTTGCCAATAGCTGCGATTGTGATTCTGCCCTCAAGTACGCCATTATTACCGATCGGGCGACGATTCCTGCCGTAACAAAGGCCAAGTTGGGGCCACTTGTCAGTAAATACCTGAATCAGGGGGATTAAAACATGGGGATAGTGGTAGTTGGAACAGTTGCTTTTGATACAGTTGAAACGCCTTTTGGCAAGGCAGAAAATATATTGGGCGGTTCAGCCACATATTTCTCCACATCAGCCAGTTTTTTCAGTGATGTGTCGCTGGTGGCTGTGGTGGGTGAAGATTTTCCCGAAGAGCACCTGCAGTTTCTCAGATCACGGGAGATTGACCTTCAGGGGCTTCAGAAGATTCCTGGCAAGACCTTCCACTGGAGCGGCAGATACGGCTATGACCTTAACGAGGCACAGACGCTTGATACGCAGCTAAATGTTCTGCTTGAGTTCAAACCAGAACTACCCCCCTCCTATCAAAATACAGATGTCCTGTTTCTGGCCAATATTGATCCGGAGTTACAACTGCAGGTGCTGGATCAGGTAAAGTCTCCCAGTCTGACAGCCTGCGACAGCATGAACTTCTGGATATCTTCCAAGCCTGATGCTCTTAAAGAGGTGATGAAACGGGTTGATATTGTGGTGATCAATGAGGGAGAGGCCAGGATGCTGACCGGCGAGTCTAATCTTGTAAAGGCTGCCCGCATGATAATCAGCATGGGTTGCAAGCGACTTGTTGTAAAACGGGGCGAATACGGTGTGCTTATGTTTACCGCCAATACTGTTTTCGCAGCACCGGCCTGGCCACTGGAAGAGGTCTTTGACCCTACCGGTGCGGGTGATACCTTTGCAGGCGGATTTATGGGTTATCTTGCCAATACAGCGGATCTTTCAGAAGAGGGAATCCGGCAGGCCCTGATATTCGGAGCTGTAATGGCTTCTTTCAATGTTGAAGACTTCAGCCTTAACCGGATGAAGAAACTTACATATACCGAGATAGAAGCGCGTTTTCGCAGCTTTAAGGGTTTAACCAGTTTCAGGGATATCGGGTTTAATTGACATCTATCCATGCGTCTGCTACTAGTGCGTTAAAAAATGGCTTACAGTGTCAGTTGTACCTGCGTTTATCTAAGCTCTTGTTTTTAGATAAGCTGCCTGTAAATGAATAATGGTTTTGTGCAAAAGACTGCGATTGCCTGCAAGCTGTTACATATCTGTAAGTCGGGATGAAAGAGGACCTATTTAATTGTATGCCCCTTGCCCAAGAGGAGTCCATATGCGTCTTGGAACCCTGCTTGTAACTACTGCGGTTACAGCTATTCTGGCAGGGTGCGCCGCCACCACATCATCAAGCGGCAAGCCTGTGGCGTATCATTACCAAATGGGAGTGTCATTTCTTGAGGAGCGTAATTATACCTCTGCGTTAACAGAACTTAGTGAAGCGGAAAAGATGGCCCCTGACAATCCGGAGCTGCAGTACAATCTGGGACGGGCACTGACCGGCAGACGGCGTCTTGATCTTGCTGAGCAGAAATTTCTGAGGGCCTTGAAATTACGTCCAGATTACTCTCAGGTACGTAATGACCTGGGGGTGCTCTACCTTGATACCGGAAGGTGGGATAACGCTATTCAACAGTTCAAGATGGTCAAGGACGATCTGTTTTATCCGCGTCCGGACTTTGCCCAGATAAATCTCGGCCTGGCCTATCTTGGTAAGGGGGATTATGCCTCGGCAATGAAGGAGCTTTCTGCTGTCCGTAATAACGATCCCCGTAATCCGATCATCAGGGTTGCAATCGGCAGGGTGTTTTTTGCCCAGGGCAATACTGAACAGGCAATTTACGAATACCGCAAGGCGCTTGAATCGACCCCTGATTATGCAGGAGCCCATTTTCATCTGGGGCTGGCACAGATGAAGATGAGCCAGTTATCGGCAGCCAAGTCCTCTTTTATGGAAGTAGCAAGGATAGCGCCAGATTCAGAAATTGGCCACACATCAATGGGGTATATTGACCTGCTCAGGTAGGAATTTTCGTGAACGGTGAGCAAAAAGAAACATCTGACACAGATCAGACCATCTCTGTCGGCAACATACTGCGTAGTAGTCGTGAACAGCAGGGCATTTGCCTGGAAGAGGCTGCCAAGGTCACCAAAATCGGCAAAAACTATCTTAAGGCACTGGAAGAGGACCGCCCTCAGGTTCTGCCTGGCCCAGCCTATCTTAAAGCCTTCTTAAAAATATATGCTACATATCTAGGACTGCCGGAAGAACAAACCAACAAGCTTGCCTTCAGGTACTCACAACCGTTAGATAAAGAGCCCGTATCAACATCCGGTAATGCATCTATCCCCAGGAGGCGTAACTGGCAGCGTTTTTTTCTTCCGGCCACTCTTCTGGCCGCTTTGCTTGTTTCAGCCT
Organism: Trichlorobacter lovleyi; assembly: GCA_020721175.1. Taxonomy (GTDB): domain Bacteria; phylum Desulfobacterota; class Desulfuromonadia; order Geobacterales; family Pseudopelobacteraceae; genus Trichlorobacter; species Trichlorobacter lovleyi_A. The sequence goes on from DYNH01000028.1 coordinate 10,155, forward strand.
TTTTTATAGCACCATCTTCAGAGCCTGTCCGAACAAACAGATATCTGGTACAGAAACCTTCTCAGGCAGTGCAGGCCACAGTTTCGTCTGTTTCTCCACAACCGGTCCTGTCAAGCGTAAGTATACCGGTCAGCATTCCAGAAGAGAGTCAGCCCCAACTGGCTGCACAAACAGAGGTTGTGTTACCTGTTGCTGTTTCAAGGCCTGCTGCAAGCGGATTTATTATAACGGTAAAGGTTCGTAACAACAGCAGCCTTTCAGTGAATATTGATGACTCCACCACTCAGGGGTACGAATTGACTAGCGGTGATATTGTTGAGTGGAAGGCAGACAAGACAATCGCGCTGGATTTGTCTGATTCTGACAGCATTGATATATATCTGAACGGCACTCCGGTTGACCTTAAAGAAGTTTCAGGAAAAAACGCCTATATTGTGTTGGATTCAAACGGTATCCGCCATTAATTGAACAAGGAGTCAGTGTAATGCAGATAGCAGCAAGATGCCGCAAGTGCGGAAAGGTAATGAGCAGCCAGCGGATTGACAACTACAGAGTAAAGATGACCTGTTCCTGTGGTTTTTCAGACTATCGGACTGTTGCCGAGCGCAGTAAAACTATAAACCCCTATTATCATAAGGCCATATTCACTCCATCTATTGACAGTAACCGTGGCAATATGGCGCTTACCATGCAGCGGGCCAACAGGGAGCATCTTGAGATACTTTCCCTTGAAGAGATTAGTATGCTGGTTTCATCAGATTATGATCTGCCTGAAGTGCTGAAAACTGTGGCTGAAAAACTGGCGCTACAACTTAAGGCAAGCGTATGTAATATATATCTGCTGGAAGGTAACGAACTGCTTCTAACTGCTACCTACGGCTTTGATCAGGAAAATATCGGCAAAATCAGGATACGAATCGGTGAAGGGATTACTGGTAACGTTGCAAAGACAATGCAGCCTATAAATCTTTCAAACGCCACCAACGATCCACGTTACAAGGTATTTCATGAGCTTAACGAAGAAAAATACAACTCTATGCTGTCTTTTCCGATCACCGACAAAAAAGATATCTTCGGTGTAATCAATGTACAGACCACATCAATGCGTTTTTTTCCTGAAGATGAAATATTTTTTGTGTCAATTATCGCCAATCTGATCCTTTCTGCCATCAAACTGCGCCGTAATGCTGCTTTAAGAGGAATTAACAAAGGTTGAGCCGGTAGCCTTGACATGCCTTGACTCCGTGTTAAACTTTACAAATGAAATTATTTTCTGACCGGAGTAGCGGTGTGAGAGAGCAACATAAAAAAATTCTTGTTGTGGATGACGAGGAAAATACCCGTATTGCACTGACTCGCCTTTTGATTCGCGAAGGGCATGAAGTGCAGACAGCATCGAATGGCTTTGAGGCTCTGCAACGTCTTAAAACATCTCCGGCAGAATTGATCATTACAGATCTTAACATGCCTGAAATGAATGGCCTGACTTTTTTGAAAGAGCTTAATCGTGAATATCCTTACAGCAATGTCATCATGATTACTGCCTTTGGAGAAGTAGAATCATACCTGAATGCATTGAACCTGGGAGCATTTGAGTACCTTAACAAGCCAATCAGGCTTGAAGAGTTGCGGAAGGTCATGGGTAAGATATTCTCTGTATCTCCCGATGAAAGGAGTGTCTGTATATGAAACATTTCAAGAAAATCCTGTTGGCAACCGATTTTTCCGACTGTTCAGAAAAGGCATCTGAATATGCCGTATCGTTAGTCAAAATGTACAATTCTTCATTGACCGTTCTGCATATAATTAATGAACCTGTTGATTTAAGGGGCTTTTATGTGCCGCATATTTCCTTTGAACAACTGGAAAAAGAGATTGAAACAGGCGCTGGCGCCATGCTTGAAAAATTTTGCAAAGAAAACCTGAAAGAGATAGAAGGCTACGAAACTTTACTTGTAACCGGTGTACCGTACGAAGAAATTATCCGGATTGCATCAGAAACAGACGCATCATTGATTGTTATTGGAACTCACGGACGCACCGGACTTGATCACCTGATCTTCGGCAGCACTGCAGAACGTGTTGTCCGTTCTGCCCCATGTCCTGTTATGACTGTAAGGGTTCCCGCACAAAATGACTAAGCTGAAGGCAGTTGCAAAAGGTCATCAGTGTCCGGTCGTATAGTTGCATATTACAACAACGAGTCTGTTATGACTTCCATGCTTAAAACAAGTACGGAGGCAAATCTAAAAAATCGCACCGGACAAAACTGGCAAAATGAATAATCACAATCCTGAGTCAACAGCAAAGATACTGATAGTGGATGATGATCCCAGAATCAGGAAGATGCTTTCCCAGATGCTTGCCACCAGGGGATATCTGGCCCTTACCGCAGGAACAGTAGCAGAAGGACTTGCAATGATTTCTGAACATCTGCCAGAACTGGTTCTGATGGATTACCAGTTGCCGGACAGGAATGGTTTATCGGCCTTGCTTGAGATTAAAGAGCGATATCCCTCTTGTTATGTAATTGTGGCAACAGGCAGAGGCAGTGAAGAGCTTGCAGTTGAGATGATGAAGGCTGGTGCCTCGGAATACCTGCTTAAACCTTTTGATTTCCGTATTATACTGGAGCGGATTGATGCTGTACGTAAACTGAGGGAAATAGAATTAGCCAACCAGTTGCTTAATGCAGAACGGGAACATCTTCTGCATGAGATTGAGACTTGGAACCGTGAACTACAGTTCAGGGTTCAGGAAAAGACTGAAGCGCTACAGAGAGCCCAGACCGAAATAGCCCAGACTGAAAAACTGGCCGCATTGGGTTATCTGGCTGCTGGTATGGCCCATGAAATACGTAATCCGTTAAATTCCATATCACTATTCACCCAACTGCTTGCCCAGGAATCTGAAGAGCCGGAAAACAGTGAGTACCTTGGGAAGATACTAAAGGAGGTGGACCGGATAGATGGCATAATCCACAATCTGGTAGACGCTGCAAACCGCAGCCGTCTTGTGGTAGATGATATCCGCCTTGATCAGGTTGTTTATGAATCACTTTTGATTTTTACGCCACAGATTGAGGCAAGGCAAATAGAGGTTTCTTTCAATTGTACTGAAGTGGTGCCTCCAATCAAGGCCGACCGTACCGAGCTTGAACAGATATTTACCAACCTGCTGATCAATGCCGTTGAGGAATTGCCCCCCAAAGGGCAGCTTTCAATTGACGTTTCCCTGCCGGAAGGGCAGATAGCTGTCAGGATTTCAGACAATGGGGGTGGCATTTCATCTGAACACCTAGATAGTGTCTTTAAACCATTTTTTTCAACCAAAAGTCGTGGTACAGGTATCGGACTTCCGGTGGCAAGAAGGATTGCCCGCCTATATCATGGAGATGTAACGGTAGAAACAACTTCGCCACAGGGCACGACATTTCTTGTAATTATCCCTAGAGAGCAGCATAAGCATCTATAAAAGAGTAATCATGGCAACCAACCCAACCAAAATACTTGTAATTGATGACGATCCTTTTTTCCAGAGACTTCTCTCAGATTCCTTCAGTGAAAGTGGATTTACGGTCTATACGGCTGGTGATGGGCTTGAAGGGGTAAAGCTGTATCAGGAGCGATTGCCTGATGTTGTCATTTCCGATCTGGTTATGCCACGTATGGGTGGAGTAAGCACTTGTATTGAGATTGGACGAATTGCAGGCGATCATCAGCCAATTATAATACTTTTAACCTCTATGTTTCAGGGCCCTCCTCATGAACATGACACTCCAGAGATGGGGGCGCGCTTTCATATTTCCAAATCAACACCTCCAGTAGATATTGTTATCCTTGTTGAACAACTGGTTGAACGTGAAAGGGCCAGGCAGCAAGGAAATTCCATGCCTTTAGAGCTTGACCCCTGACCCCATCCGTATCTCAAGAGGTGGACGAACCATTGGCGTCGCCCCTACATTGTCAGGCTTCCTGTCGTCACCCCTGCGAAAGACCATCATAACTTTTATCGGGACTTCAACAACATGCCCTTTCTGTTACGTAATCTAAAATTAAAACCTGGTGAAGATGAAATACGCCTTTTAACCATGGTTGCCCTCACCCTGGGGGTTGAACTAGCAGATCTGCTGGAATTCCGGATACAGCGAAAAGCGGTTGATGCCCGCAAAAAACCGGATATCAAACTTGTATATACGGTCTGTTTTTCCCTTGCAGATGAAACTGCGATCCTGAAGCGCCTGCATACAATCCCCGATCTTGAACAACTAAATACAGAAACCCCGCTGTTTTTTAATAAATGCAGCAGTTCGGAAGCGATAGTGATAGCAGGCATGGGACCGGCCGGACTTTTTTGTGCCCTGCGTTTAAATGCCTACGGTATAAGAGCAACTGTTGTTGAAAGGGGAAAGCCTGTAGATCTGCGTGTTCGTGATGTTGCAAATTTCTGGAAAGACGGTCTGCTTGACTCAGAAAGCAATGTTCAGTTTGGTGAAGGCGGGGCAGGTACCTTTTCTGACGGAAAATTGACCTGTCGAATCAGGGACCCTAATACAACCTGGGTAATCAAGCAACTTGTCAACTTTGGCGCACCATCAGAAATCCTCTATCAGGCAAAGCCGCATATTGGAACAGACCGTCTGCGGTCTGTAGTTATATCTATACGGAACATGCTGGTTAAACAAGGTTTTGCAATAAGATTTTCAACCCGTCTTACAGGGCTGATCTGCAAACCTGATCATCCACGCAAAATTTCCGCTGTGCAATGCAACAACTCTGAAGAGCTGTTGTGTAGCCATCTGGTGCTTGCTATCGGGCATAGTGCCCGTGATACCTATTCAATGCTGGTTAACCAGAACCTGTTGATGGAGGCAAAGCCTTTTGCAATCGGGCTACGGGTAGAGCATCAACAGGAGTTGATAGACCGGATTCAGTACGGAAAGTCCCATCCTGCCCTGCCCAGGGCTGACTATGCCCTGACCTGGAATAATCCTGCCACTGGCCGCAGTTGCTACTCCTTCTGCAACTGTCCTGGAGGACAGATTATTGGCGCTTCTTCAGAGCCTGAAATGCTGGTAGTCAACGGAATGAGTAATTTTAAACGTGATTCAGGCTATGCTAACAGTGCATTGGTAGTAAATGTAAGACCTGAAGATTTTTTTGGTTCAGACCCGTTGGCTGGTGTCCGTTTTCAACAATACTGGGAACATCGAGCTTTTTTGGCCGGCGGTGGAAAATATTGCGCGCCGTCCCAGAATCTCCTGGAATTTATTGGCGCGGGAAAAGGAACGACCAGGTCCAGTTATCATCCCTGTACAGTTGAAGCGGATCTTTCAACTTTAGTCCCGGACTATGTGACTGCTACATTAAGGGAGGGAATTGTTTCATTTGACAGAAAGATGAAAGGATTCATAACAGCCGAGGCAACTTTAACCGGTCTGGAGACCCGTACATCGGCACCGCTCAGGATTATCAGGGATGAATACTGTCAGTCACCAGTTATGGGGGGCATCTATCCATGCGGCGAGGGGGCAGGCTATGCAGGAGGTATTATTTCTGCAGCCCTTGATGGAGTACGGATAGCAGACATAATCGCCGGACAGATGCAGGACTGAAAGCTGAACCTGCAAAGGATAGATGGGCACCGTTATCGGATATATTTACCGTCCATGGTTCGACAAGCTCACCAAGAAAGGAAGATTAGTGAGCTGTTAAATTTTGACGTTCGCCTGAAATGCATTTAAATCCTTAGGCTTTCTAACTCTAACTCATCGATATCGTTTAATACTATCACTTCAAAAAAATTGCCTTCCATCTGAACCTGAATGCTCGTTTCTTGTCCTTTAGGAAGTCTGGTATATCTCAACAGAATCCTTCCTGCCTTTCTTATTGTTTCATTATCAGTCTTGCCAAGTAACAAAACAGTTGGGCCAGCACCGTTACGCCAGTGCATTAACGATACATCTTGTCCTGCTGCTCTCAGAATACGTTGATTGTCCTGGCTGTTTTTACCTACAATAGCCTTGCAATACGGAGAAAGCCTGAAATGCCGCCCTGTTTTTAGAAGTTCGAAATCATTGGATGAAGGATTGGCATAATGATCAAGCAAATCTTTGATCTTGGGAATAAAGCTTGTTTCTGTAAGCAGACATCCACCTCCAGGAGCGGGATACAGATCGATACCAAATGACTTGGCTAGCCGCATCTGCTCTTTGCGTCCACGTCCACGAAGTGCAGGTAAAATATCCCTGTTTACCCATCCTTCTGACTCAGGGATTGTAACTTTAAGGTATCTTGCGGATAGCGGTCGCAGCAAAAGCCCTTCAATTCCACAGTTGCGTTCTATCAGACGCATAGTGTCATGACGCTGACTCATTGGACGCTGACCAACAACCTCTCCTGTAATTACAAAATCGGCCTGCAATTCATGCATTATTTTTCCGGCCTGCTGTATCATGCTTGTCTTGCAGTCAATACATGGATTTAAAGCACTTCCGTAGCCATACCGCGGATTGCGCAGTGTATCCAGGAAATCCTGCCCCAGTTGAATTGATCGGAATGGGATGTTGTAGCGTCTGGCATATCTTGCGGCTTCCGGTTCAGTTTCAGATATCTGTGAGGAGCTGAAAAAAGGTGATGTGAAATTCAAGGCAAGGACATCAATACCCTGTTGCTGGATCACCTTAACCGCCAGAATAGAATCAAGACCTCCGGAAAAAAGAGCCAGAGCACGTCTTTGCATATAAAATTTTCTCCTCGTCATTCTAAACAAATGCATCTTGCAATCATTCAGCAAGCTATCAAATAGTATCATTCCTGATAGTGCAATCGGGAAACAGCGAAAGGTATTCGGATATTACCGTCGCCATCCTGCTGTGCCCGTTTTATAGCATGTATGTAGAGGTCATGTCTTCTGCAACTTTCTGGCCTTGGTATTTTAAAAAAACTTAGTCAAATGAGCCTCTTTCAAAAGTCCCGAATTGTGTAATTCCGGCAAGCTTTAAGCCGGAATCCAGATTTTAACTAACTAAAAAGACTAGATCCCCGATAGAGGCATTCGGGGGATGACAATATTTTTGAAAGAGCCTCAACTGTTATTCAGTCATGGATTGCAGTACGAATGGAGCTGATATCAAGCAAGGCCGGAAATAAAAATTGATTTAAGGCGATTGTATTCTGAAAACAGCCGAAAGTCCGAAATGACTACTGATGGCTTAAGACGAAATTATTGTCAGACAGGAAATTTCTTTTTAAATAGTAAAACATCTTTCTCTGCCATTCATGCACCATAACTAATAACATAGCTACATAACTCAACTTATCAAAATATAGGCTGTAAATCTGCAAAAATGCCCTTGATGGC
>DYNH01000029.1 GCA_020721175.1 Trichlorobacter lovleyi
TATTATTTTATAATGACAAAATATAGAGCGGATGTTTTTTGTTTGTCAATCAGATACTCTTTCAAAAGTCCAAAATACTGGTGCGTTTTTGGGGCTGGTGAAAGCGGCATTGAAAGGTATACAGCATGATTAGCCGCAGCAAATATGGTCTCTTGATTCCAATGCCCTTACTCCTCTTAGTTTTCTTTAGCCCCCCCCCTGCAAGCGTGCTGCACTCTGCTCGGGAACGGGCAAGTCCGCCCCAAAGGTCCTGCATTTGTGGTCTTAATGTTCTAAATATTGTCTATCTCCTGTCGGGTCAATCCAGTGGTCTGCATGATGATTTCAGATGATATTCCTGCAATTTTAAGTTTGTAAGCAACTTCCAGTTTTCCCTTCTCAATCCCTTTTTCAATCCCCTTTTCAATCCCCTTCTCAATCCCAATTTCAATCCCCTTCTCAAGCTGCTCTTCCATGCCGTAACGATCACCTGCATCGCGAATCTGCCAGTATTCGTATATTTCAAGTTCTTCTTCTGTCCAGGCGCTTATGGATGCCTGGGTGTAGGCCTCTTTCAGCTCAGGAATATCTTCGGCGTTTTTGGGGATCATGGTCAGGTTGTCGGCGTTCTTTATGAAGTAGATCCACTTGTCAATGATGCTTTCCAACTCTTCTTCGCTTTTGCTAAATTTCTTTAGTTCTATAAAGTTGAATTCAAGGTCTTTAAGATCCTGTTTCATGGTTTGACTGTTAAGTATAAGGTGGCGGGTAAGGTAGTTGTCGCCGTCGAATGAGTTGAAGTCGAGTATGCCTATAAATATTACCTGATTCAGTTTGGGGTAGTTTTCACCTTTTTTGATCTGGCTGGTGTAGGCCTTGGCGGTGTAGTAGACAGCGCGCTTGTCAAAAAATTTAGTGTCGCGTATCTGCATCTCTACAATAAAGCTGATACCCCGGTTATCTACTGCTTTTATGTCAAGTATGGTTTCTTTTAATAGCGGAATATCAGGTGGTTGCCAGGGGTTTTTTAGGGTAATATCCCTTATGCTTTTCTCCCCTTCCAGTTCAAGCAGGGCATTCAGGAAGCCGATCAGGATTTCTTTGTGTTGTTCGTTGCCGAAGATTTTTTTGAAGGCTATGTCAGTTTTTACATCTACGAATTGCATGTGGTGACTCCTTGTTGATAAGGATCAGAAAAAACCGATGCTACGATGATAAAAGGCGATAGCGGCTCCAGGATGGATGGTCAATGATCCATGATTGTAGCCATTGGATATCGGTAGGTTGCACAATACTGTTTTGACATATGAAGGATTCTGGCATGAATCAGTTATGCCATAAAATATTTTGTGAGTTCGGCTTTTTAATTAACTATAGACCTGAGTAGTTACGATATTTTTTGTATTGTATGTTTGCCCTTTGGTGTTAAGATAATTTTACGCCCTGCGAACGATTATTGTTGGATAGTTACATAAAATTCAGCCTTGCAACCAACAGAAAAGGCAAGTCAAGGGCAAAATTACAAACATAGAGCCGGATTCAGGCTTCAATATCTCAGGTAGGTGAATAAATTCATGTTGCGAAGTCTGCTGCTTTTACTGGCTTACATAATTGCATTTTCAGGTTGTGCCACAACCACCAAAACCGTTGATACAAAACGTTTTCAGCTTGCCAGTTTCCGTTCTATTCTTGTAGTGCCGGTTGTAAACCGGAGCATGGATGTGACAGCCTCTGATTATCTACTCTCCACCATGACCATACCGCTTGCAGAAAAAGGTTATTACGTATTCCCTGTACACCTTGTTAAGAGGTTGCTAGAGGATGAAGGACTTTCCGACGCTTACCTTGTTCATAACGCACCATCCGCAAAACTGGGTAATCTGTTCGGAGCTGATGCAATAATGTATGTAACAATTGAAAACTGGGAGGCTAAATATTACGTTTTAGGCACAACCGTTACTGTTCAGCTTTCATACATCCTTAAAGATGGAAGAACTGGCGCCACCATCTGGCGCCATGTACAGAGGGTGGTTTATGCACCTCAGAACTCAAGCACTGGTAATGCAATTGCCGATCTGATTGTTATGGCTGTTAATGCAGCAGGAACCAAACTAATGCCGGATTACATGCCATTGGCACGTCGTGCTAATGAAATCAGTTTTGCCTACCCTGGCCCTGGAATTCCTCCCGGCCCTTATTTTACAGGAAAGTAAACAGGGGTTTACCTTTTTACAAACTTCATCTGCCCAACCGTGGACTTGAAAGTGTTCCTGTAATCGGTATGTTATATACACCTGGGGAGACCTGATAGGTACCCATCATCATAAAGACCATTTTCTGTTGTTCCATAAATTCCTGTGATGGCATCAGTTCAATCTGTAAATTCAGGGGAACACCTGCTGCTATTGATGTGGTTCCGTTTAGTCTCAGATAAACACCATTTCCCTGCAATGCCATATTTTCAACCATAATGGTCTGGCCTTTTATTTTTAACAGACTGCGTAGTTCGGGAAATGTTACATCAGGCAGTTGCATTCCGCTTACCTTTACCCCTTTGATCTGTATCTGACCGATCTGCAGCTTTACATCGCCTTTGATTTCGCTGACAGAACCGGATTGAAGTGACAGGTCAAGCTGAGCAATACCCTTGATAGTTCCATTTGCAGCCGTCTGCAAGATATCTATATCGCCAAGTTGAATATTTTTGAAATGAATTGAGCTGTTTATTTTCGGATACAACAGGGTATTGCCAGTAATTGTTCCATTGCCCACCTTGCCACTAACTGCCAGGTTTACTCTGCCAATTAACAGGGGAAGCAGCCGCAACTGAAGTTCAAGCCTGTCCATGCTAAAAAGTGTAGTGGTTAATTCTGTAACCTTCAACTGCACCGCTGTTACACCAAACGGAAGCGCAGTCTTGATGGAACCAGCCTGAACTGTAAAACCTTTTGCCGCAGCAACATCGGTGACAGCCTTTTTGATGACATTATCCGGAATCAGCAAAAGTGTAACTGAAGGCAGTGCCATTATTCCAAGCAGGCAGGCTGTCAGGCTGATCAGCCAGGTGTTTCTTTTCACGGTTTAATCCGTGATGCAGGCCTGAACAGCGCGACATGCAGGGTAAGATCAAGCTTGGATGGTTCGCTGAAACGGGTTCTGATGACCGCTTTTCTGATTGCTACAGGCTTTGTTCCATGCTCAAGCCGGTACAACAGGTTGACGGTTTCATTAAGGGTAAGACCTGACAGTGTCACTTCTGCCCCTTCCTCAATCAGCATATCCCTATCCTGCCTGGGCAGAGGTTTTGACTGGATTCCCCCCTTGGGGACAATGCCGGTTTGTTCAATCACAGTTACAGGGCTGTCTTTTTCAGTAACTCCAGCCATCCGGTTGGTCAAGCGCTGGGTATCGGCCGCAGCCTCCTGATGGCGCTGACGGAGAACAAGCAGCTCTTTCAGTGTCTTCTCCCGCGCTATCTTCCGTTTTTCCAGCATTGCTATATGACCTGACACAGCACTGAATATCGTTAAAAGCAGCAGAATTACTGCGATCATTATCAGAATCAGACGCCTGGCTTCCGGGTCAAGTGAGTCGTATCGCTCTTTTATCTGATCAAAAAAACTCATCTGGCAGAACCTCCACGGCGACCTTTGATTACAAAAAGTGTCATACCGTCGGGACGGCTTGTTAATTCAGGCTGTTCAATAATCCAGCCTGCTGTTGACAGTTTCTGGCCCATCAGGGTAACAGCAGAACTGTTACGGGCATCGCCCTTCAGCCTGAAACGTTCACCATCATAATCAACCTCGCTGAACCCATGAATCTGTTCGTCCTTATTAATGGCCAGCATGTTCAGAAAGGCAAGCACCTCACTGCCTGCTGTCCCCTGCTGCAGACGTCGGATTTCTGCTTTTAACTCTCCAATCTCGTCAACAGCCTTTTTTCTGGTCGGAAAAACCTGCTTATAGATGGCCGCTATGGAGCTGTTTATTGATTTCAGGTCTCTATCGATCAGGTACCAGCGCAGACCTGCCTCGGCAGGTAAAATCAGTAAAAGCAAGATTCCCAGAACAAGCGGTACCCTGAATTTTTTAAAAAGGTGCGACCGTTTGCCGGTCCAGACAAGAGGCCCATTCCGAAGATTAAAAATATCCCCGGCGCAGTAGGACATCGCAGTGGCCAGTGGTGAGATCAGCATTTCTGGCGGCAGGTCGCCGATCGCATCCTGCCCTGAAAGCACAGCAGGCAACGGCAGTTTTTCCTCTCCGTGAAACAGATCACCTGAAATACGGTATATGTTTTTAACTGCACTACCTTTACTCAGCTCTACTGCTGCCAGAGTCAGCCTGATCATGTCAGGACTTGTCGGCAATGAACGGAAAAAGATTATCCCTTCCCGAGAGCAGACCATCATTGAATCTTCCTCAACCAGAGCAAAAGGTTCCTGCTGATCAGGCAGGGGAAGACGATGCCAGTTAAGGCTTGAGCAGGTAACCACCTCTGGTTCCATGCCAGATTCTTTTAAAATACCTACCAGTTCAGCCACAAAGTGGACAGAGGCCCAACCGGCCAGCAAGCTTCCATCGCCAACAAGTGGCAAGGCATCACATACAAGTTCACCCGCATCTTCGGCAGTATCTCCGCTAAGCTCAAACGGCAGTACAGCCCGCAATTTTTTACGATCAGAAACAGGCAGGGACAGCTCACGTAGACAAACAGAGGCAGGGTCAAGCGCCAGTATGGTATGCAGCTCTTCTGAGACAGGCTGCAACTGTTCTGCAAGAATACGGCCCAATTCCTGATGGTCGCTGAAAGTCAGCCTAACACCGGTAACAGGCAATATCTCTTTACCGGTGCGTCTGAACCTTGCAAAGGTAACACCTTTTCCTGAAAACTGGATTATCTGAATAATCATGGTACTAGGTCTCCGCTGTCCGGTCAGTATTCCCGCCAGTACAGGATTGATGGATTACTTGCGCCGTTCACCCTTGCTACAGCCTCAATGGTACGGGTTACACCATTTACCAGGCCTTCAGACCGTATCCGGTATACGGAACCCTTGGAGCTGATTCTGGTAAGCAGAGATGTAGCGATCTGCTGCATACCTGCAACCTGGGCCAGTTCTGCCGGATTCTTGAACGGCGTTGACTTGCGATATTCAAGAATACGGTCAACCAGCGAGTCGCTCATCCTGTCATCAAGCGCCAGAAGCAGTTCACGGGAGGCAGTATTGATATTGATCGGCGCCCCCGGAGCGCCGGCTGGCTGATCGCCATAGACTGTTACAAAAGGGATAATCTTTTCATAAATTTCTCCGACGCCCTTGATCCTTTTGATCTCTTCAATGGTAACCAGCGGCTTGTTACGTGGTTTGCACGGTTGGCTGGAGTACAGATACCAGTCAATCTCTGCACCGCCAGGATGTGGCGTCTGCTCTTCATCTATCCAGTCAGCTATCGCGTCAAGCGGGTCAAGAGAAAGATCAAGCTTCTTGAAAAGCCTGGCTGCTATTTCTCGATATGGTTCGTTCCAGGTACCGTTGGGAAAGGCGATAACATTAAGATTAAGTTTACTGTTCTCCTCTTCGATACTAATCCTCAACTGCCCCTGTTCATCTTCAAGAAGAATCGGTTCTGCCCAGGGATCTGATAGTGAGCTGTAAGAATTTGCTCCCGGACTAATCTTCAGCAGTTCCAGTGCGCCAACAATCCCTGCCTCGGCGAACAGTCTTCCCTGGGCTGAGTCTATACTTGTCTGGCTGGAACCTGTTTCAAGGTATACCTGACTGACAAAGACCGTAACCAGACCAGTCAGAAGTGCTGTAGCAAGCAGAACCAACACCAGGACAAACCCGCGTGAACTGTTCATTGCGAGTTTATCCGCGGGCTGGCAATAATCTGATAGGGCGCTGACTTGTTGTTCTCAGAAATCAGCAGCGTAATCCGAATCTGTTTGGGGAGCCTGTTGGTAAGGGCAGTATCCCAGCTTTTTAACCAACTTGAGCCATCATTGCACTCCACAAGAAAACCTTCAAGTCCGTCTATCTGGGGAAAGAACCTGACTGGTGATGTATCTGACTGAAAAAAATCACGACTGGCCCTGGTAAGCTTAATCCTGGAACCATCTTCTTCAGGCTTGTACTGTACCCTCAACTGATCAGACACATCACCGTCAAGAGGGGGAGCAACTGTACAGAATGACAGTACAGAGGCAGGTTTACCAAAGAAATCCCGATCCTCTACCATAAAACGAAGCTCTTTATCGCCTGTCTGGTAGAGTATGGCTGAAATCTCCCTGCGAAGCAGGTCCAGTGTTGTTCTTAGGGCCCGTTGCTGTTCCATCTCCTGAGAAGCTGTCTCATTTGCCCTGTTTAGAGAAAAGAGTGTTGTGGTAACTGCCAGTACAATCAGGGCTGCAACCGAGAGGGCAACAAGCAACTCCAGTAGTGTAAAACCCTTTTGGTCAGTTACGGCCATATATCACCAGAGACAGGGATCGTTTGTCTGACTGCCAGGATACTGTAATCCGGTAACGTTTGAGCCCTGGATATGCAGATTTGGTCTCTTCACGTTTCCATTTGTAATCAGGGAAGGCAGGGGCAAAACTTCCTTCTGATGCAATGGATGTCATAAAAGCAGGTTCAGCCAGTTTAGCCTGGGCAAGCATCTGAGCCGTTGTGTTTTCCCTGTCGCTCACAACAAGTGAAAGGTGTCGGTTAAAGGTAACAACAACAGTGGTGACAACTCCTGCCAGAATAGCAAGCGCCACCAGCACCTCAAGCAGTGTGAAGCCTGCACCGGAACACCTCATTTGATGATCTCCAGGTTACCTTCAGCTATCTTTACTGATCCGCTGACCGGCAGAGCCTGAACAGTGTACTGTTTTCCGTTTGAACCTTCCAGATGTAGCAAAACCGGTTCGGCAAGACCGGCAACACCGTAACGTATTTTTACAACTCCGTTTTTTATTGTACCTAACCGGTCTGTCACCAGATCAAGTATCCTTACCTTACCGATCAGGGGATTGCGCTGCATATAGGGATCATCCGGCATAATTTCTTTGCCTGATGCATCAATCTGGAAAACCGTTACACGCTGTTCGTCCAGATCAAAAAGCAGCAGGTAACGATTTCTTCCAGATGCTGACCGTTCATCAAGATAACGCATCATTGAAGCCATATTTCGGGCTGTTGCGCGAGTATCGCCATCCTGCAGTGCAGATATTCTGGGAAATACCAGTGCTGTTACAGTTGCAAGGATAACCAGCACTACAACCAGTTCCAGCAGGGTAAAGCCCTTACTGGATATTCCAGTTGCAGATATCGGCACCTTTGTCCTCGCCCCCCTTGACACCATCAGTCCCCAGAGAACAAAGCTCATAGTCGCCATGTTCTCCCGGTGAGAGGTATATAAACTCATTACCCCATGGGTCTTTGGGGATTGATTTACCTTCCAGATAACCTTCAGCCCTGTAGTTTTTGGGTATCTGCCCAACTACAGGCTTGCTTAGAAGGGCTGACAGGCCCTGCTCTGTTGATGGATACAAGCCGCTATCCAGTTTATACAATTTAAGGGCTGTTTCAAGATTTCTAATCTGCAGTTTGGCATCTGTAAGCTTTGCATCATCAGATCTTCCGATAATCTTCGGGCCTACCAGTGCAGCCAAAAGGGCCAGAATCACAATGACCACCATAATCTCAATCAGGGTAAAGCCGCGACGGTTCTGCATCAGATATGACATCAAACTCCTCCTATAACTATTTTATCAGTTGATTCAGTTGGAAGATAGGCAGCAATACCGCCACCACCACAAGCCCAACCACCAGCCCCATAACCAGTATCATAACCGGTTCCAGCAGACCTACCAGGCGGGTTGTTGATGATTCAAATTCCCGCTCAAAGCCTTTTCCTGCTGTTTCAAGGCTTTCAACCAGGGTGCCGCTTTTCTCTCCGACCGAGATAAGATGCGTCAGAAGCGGGGGAAATAGCGGGGTTCGTTCAAGTGCGCCGGAAAGAGTTCCGCCCTCTGCAACAGCAGTGCGAGCATCAGCAAGAACTGCCTGATAGGCCCGGTTGACTAATGCATCAGAGCTGATTTCAAGGGACTTGAGTAAAGGCACTCCACTCCCCAGCAAAAGACCCAGAACACCTGAAAAACGGGCCAGCATCAGAATCTGCAGCAGATGTCCGAAAAGGGGCAGTTTCAGCAGCAGACGGTCTCTGGCCGCAATCAGTTTGGGGCGTCGCATCAGGCGACGATATAGCCAGAAGGCGACAAAGACCAGAATCAGCAGCAGCCACCATATCTTTCGCAAGAGATTGCTGATTGCAAGCAGCGCAACGGTCAGAAACGGCAGTGCTGCCTTGCTGTCCGCAAAGATACCGGTGATCTTCGGGATAACAAAAGCAAGCAGAAAAAGCATCACAGCGCTGCCTACCAGGGCCATTAAAGCCGGATAGGCCATCGCACTGCTGACAGTGCGTCTCAGCTCTTCCTGGCGTTCAAGAAAATCTGCCAGACGCAGCAGAACGCGGTCAAGCGCCCCGCCAGCCTCTCCGGCAGAGACCATCGCAATGTAGTTTTCCTTGAATACCTTTGGCTCTTCAGACATTGCCCTTGCCAGTGTGGCGCCTTCAGCCAGTCGTGTCTTTACCCTGCCCAACACTGCACGCAGTTCTTTGTGCCGTTCCTGCTGATGCAGTGCCTGCAGGGCCTCATGCAATGGCACCGACGCAGAAACCAGGGTTGCCAGACGGCGGGTAAAGAGCGATATCTCGGCTATCGGTATCCGTTGACGAAAACGGCTGAAAGGGTCTGTTGAACTGGCAGGCTGTTCCGGTGCTATTTCTGAAGCCAGTATCTGTCTGGAATGCAGTTGATCATGTGCTGATCTGATTGATTCAGCTTCAACAGTTCCGGTGCAGGAACGACCACTGCCATCGTAACCTTTATAGCTGTAGATCGGCATATTCTTCCTGGGTTACACGCAACACCTCTTCCAGGGTGGTTACGCCTGCGGCAACCTTGGCCATTCCGTCATCCCGCAGGGTGCGCATCCCGCGGCTGATGGCATACCCTTTGATTTCACCTGCCGAGGCCCTTCGGGTAATCATACCGCAAAGTTCAGCGTCAACGGGTAACAGTTCATAGATGCCACTCCTGCCAAGCATCCCCTGGCCAAAGCAACGCTCGCAACCGCGCCCACGGTAGAGGATTTCCGGTATGCCTGGCAGTTCCTGTTCCGGCCTGTAGCTTTCTTTGCAGTAGGGGCAGATCACACGCACCAGTCGCTGGGCCAGGATTCCAGCCAGTGATGAGGCCACCATAAACGGTTCAATCCCCATATCAATCAGGCGGGTTACGGCTGTTGCGGCATCGTTGGTATGCAGGGTAGAAAGCACCAGGTGGCCGGTAAGTGAAGCCTGCATTGCGATCTCTGCGGTCTCTGCGTCCCTGATCTCGCCAACCATAATGATGTCAGGGTCCTGACGCAGTATTGAACGAAGTCCCGCTGCAAAGGTCAGATCAATTCTGGCATGCACCTGAATCTGCCCTACCCCGCTCAGTTGGTATTCGATCGGGTCTTCAATGGTGATAATATTCTTTTCCTGCCGGTTAAGCCTGGAAAGCGCCGCGTAAAGTGTGGTGGTCTTGCCTGATCCGGTAGGGCCCGTTACCAGAATTATGCCACTGGTCCTTTTCAGCAGCCGCTCCATAATAGCGGCGTCTTTCTCTGAAAACCCGATCTCTCCCAGGGTTCTGATTCCATGCTTGCGATCCAGCAGACGCAGTACAGTCCGTTCTCCAAACTGTGTAGGCACTATTGATACACGGATATCGACCTCGTGTCCTGCCACCAGAACCTTGAGACGCCCGTCCTGGGGAAGTCTTTTTTCGGCAATATTCAGCGACGACATGATCTTGACCCGCGAGATCAGCGCCTCCTGCAGCACCTTGGGCGGTTCCAGCTTAAGATGCAGGATACCGTCAATCCTGAAACGAACCTCGAGGGTACGTTCGTACGGCTCAATATGTATATCACTGGCACGCTCCTTAACGGCCTGAAACAGGATTGCGTGCAACAGCCTGATTACAGGGGCTTCATCATTGGTATCAAGCAGATCCTGGGGATGGGCCAGCTCGGTGGCAATGGTGCTGAGGTCTTCGGCAACCAGATTTTCAACAACATCGCGGGCAGTACCGGCGGTACGGGTATAAAGCCGGTTGATGGCAGCAAGCAGTTCTTCTTTGGGGACCACAATCCCCTGTATCGGCAATCCGTAGCGCCTGGCCACTTCATCCTGAGACAGCAGGTCTGACGGATTTCCCAGGGCAACCAGCAGGCGACCATCCTTTACCGAGAGCGGCAGCAGACAGCGGGAACGGGCAAATACAAGCGGCAATTGCGACAGCAGACTAACGTCAGTCTGCTGATCATCAATTTCCTGTTGAAACGGCAGTCCAAGCCGTTCTGCCAGGTGTTCTGCGCCTGGTTCGCTGCTCATGGTGATGCCGTGGGTTGCGAAGGCTGCTTGTCCGGCTTGATCTCAATGCTGGACAGCTCTTTTTTAACATCCATCGGTCCCATGTCTTTTACAGCTTCATTGAACAATCCACGCTGTCTGTTGGATATTTCATTGATATCAGTAGAGTCCCTGACTATACGTGGGGTCATCATGATCATCAGATTGGTCTTTTTACGTGTCTTGCTGGTGGTCTTGAACAACCATCCCAAGCCAGGAATATCACCAAGAAGTGGAACTTTCTCTACATTGTTTTCTTCTGTATCCTGAATCAGCCCGCCTATTACGATCGTCTCTTTGTCTTTTACAACCACACTGGTTTTAGCTGAACGTTTTGTTGTCACCAGGTCAACAGCCTGTCCTTTGTCATTCTTGACAGCGGATATCTCCTGATAGATATCCATACGGATGTAATCCCCCTCGCTTACCTGGGGTTTTATCTTCAGGTTTATCCCGATATCCTTACGTTCAACAGACTCTGTAGTGCCAAAGGTGCTCTGGGTGCTGGAACCCTTGAACGGTACGTTTTCGCCTACGTTAATCTCTGCCTCTTTGTTGTCAGTCGTAAGTATGTTTGGTGTTGAAAGGATATTAAGGACGCCTTCTGCTTCAAGGGCCTGAATTACAGCAGCTCCGGTAACAGGTTTGTCAGCCTCGTCAAGTCTCTTGGTAATTAGTGCGCTGATCGGGTTTGTGCTTCCGCCACTGGATGTTCCCAGTATCTGATTAAAGGTATTAAACGGATCATAGATAACGCCCCCCTGGAAATACTTGCCTAATGCTCCAACAGCCAGCGCCCCGGCCTGTATCCCCAGATTTCTTGATTTTTCCGGTGAAATTTCGGCTATCAGCACCTGTACAAAGACCTGCTTGCTGCGGCGGTCAAGTTTTTTAATCACCTGCAGCAGGTTGTTGTAATCAGTAGGCGAGGCCATGATTACCAGCGAGTTTGAGGCCTTGTCCGGGGTAACAGTCACCTTTCCAGAATCAAGCGGCGATGCATGGGCCGCCACTGCCGCTTGTCCAGCGGTTGAAGCAGCAGCAGTAATACCCTTGATCACGCCATCCAGCACCTTGGCCATTTCAGTCGCATCGGTATGTTCAAGGTAGCATACATTTATCTTGCTGCTGGCCTCTGGAGGGGTGACATCCAGTTGAGATATCAGTGAACGGATATCCTTTTTGTCCTTTTCTGGCCCAAACAGCAGTATGGCATTAAGTCTGGGATCTGCAATCACCTGTATAACGCCACTTAACTGTGTCTGGGCGGCTCCAGCGGCCTGGCGCTGCCCCCTGCCTGAAAGCCACTCCTGCAGTACCTTTGCCACACCTTCGGCTGATCCATGCTTGAGGTACACCAGCTCGGACCCTTCACGACGCTGCGGGGTATCGATCATTGTAAGGATATCAGACACCTTCTGCAGATTTGAGGCTGCATCCACAACAAGCAACATGTTGCCAGGGCCAAACGACCCGATATGTCCTTCCTTTGAGATGATTGGCTGAAGAAATACCAGGGCCTCCTGTGATGATATCTGCTCAAGCGGGAATACCCTGGCCACAAAGGCATCGCCTAACGGCAATTTGCCCTTTTCAAGCAGTCTCATCCCTGACTGTTTGGCACCTGCTGTTGGCAGTACCTTGTAGAATTTGCCTGCCTGAACCACAGTAAAGCCTTTTAGTTCAAGCACAGAGGTAAACAGGGCAAACGCCTCATCTTTAGTGAGTTTTGATGGGGAAAAAACCGAGACTTTCCCTTTTACACGCTCATCTAGCACAAAATTTTTGCCGGTAAGCTCACTGATGAATTTGACCATTGTAGAAATTTCAACGTCGGTAAAATTCATTACAACCCCCTTGCTGGAGGCGTGCAGCGGAGAGCTGCAAAGCAATAGCAGAAGGGCAGATATCAACCAGAAAATACGCAGGTGTTTCACGCACAACCTCCAGGGTTAGCGAATGTCATATGTAAGAGATGTTGGGGCGCCGTCACGGATCAGGTCAAGCTTGATCCGGTTTTGCCCCTTAAGAGTCATAAATGACTGGATCGCCTTTTCAGGCGAATCAACCGGAAAGTCGTTAATTCTGGCCAGCATATCACCATTTTTAAGACCGACAGCCGCAAAGACCCCCTGGGGCTTTACCTCAGACACTTTGAAGCCTTCAACCTTGCCGTTCTTCAAACTGGGCAACAGACGGGCATCGGTCATTGCCTGACCGATATTGTCAAGCGCTGCGTTAAGCGCCCGCTGGTCTATAATACCTGAACCACCGGGTGTGGACTGCACTACCCCGCTTGCCGGAGAGACTACCTGAGGATTTGGATTTGGCTGGTTTGCAGAGGAGACCTTGCCTGCTTCGCTAGAGGTCACAGGGGTTTTAAGTGTTATGTTCTGTGAATCCGAACTGACTTCAACAGTCTCTTTTTGTACAGTTTTCAATACTCCCAGATCAAATACCTTTTCACCTGTTTTAAACACCCTTTCCTCATTACTGCTTACACGGCGGATCAACGCATATCCTGCGCCCGGGGAGCCAGTGGCAGTGCCAAGCAGTATCAGATCAGTCTGACTGGTTGTTGGGGCAGTGCTGACAGATGTTTGGGTTATCGGGGTTAAAACAGCCTTTGTTGAAGGCCCGAAGAGCCCTTTTTCAAGAATTACAGCACTTGCCTGAAGCGATATATCACGCAACACAGCCGATGAAGATTTTGAGCCGGACAACCCCGAAACTGATGAAGCAGACAGCTTCCCAAGCTTGTACGAGGCTATATCGGCAAGCATCCGCGCCACCAGCAGCAGAACCAGAATAGAAAAAATTATGTTTAAGGGAATTACAAGACGTTGCATGACGGCGAATGTATACCTTAAAAATGAGCAGGATACAAGCAGATGAAATAAAACAATGTCAGATGAGTCTTTTTAAGTAATTTTAAACCAACCATCTAAATCAGATAAAACTGCTGTTTGATGAAGTACTCTGAGCCTCTTTCAAAAGTCCCGAATTGTGTCATTCCGTCAGGCTTTAAGCCGGAATCCAGATTTTAACTGACTGAAAAGACTAGATTCCAGATAAAGGCATTCGGGGATGACGATCTTTTTGAAAGCGCCTCAACTATAAATCTATAGGCTATATGACCGCAGTTAAAATCGTTTGCTCAAACCCAGATGAAAACTGACATCCGGTGCCGTAGCAACAGCAATATCTTCACCAACCCCGATATCAAGCAGATAATCTCCAGGCAGCTTGAGGGTTCCGCCACTTACAAGAAAAAACGAATTTTTGCTAAGTTCATCAAGCCGGCTATCTTTATAAAAAGGGGTGGTAAAGTTACACTGCACCTTGAAATTTATCCAGGTTGCAGGTGCCCAGCCCAACCCTGCATTGGCAAAGCCGGCCAGATTTTCCTGCTGTCCACTTAAAATGTCACCATCGCTGATGTAAATACCACCTCCGGAGGCGTAAACCCCCAGGTTGCCCCATTCAGTCATCCGTTGCATACTGCCGGTTAAAAACATGGATATGTCAGTGCCACCGCTACCCAGCATGTATGAACTGTCACCACTTGGCAGCTTTAACTGTCCGCGTATGGCAATCGAATCTTGATCGTTGTCGTCATGATTTGTATAAAGACTGTAGGCTGCCAACAGACTGATATCACCAATACCGCCAGAGGAGCGTCTCATATAAAGACGCTGTATGCCATCTTTGGTGTAATTGTAGCACAACCGGTTTTTGGGAGCCGTATCCCTGCCACCCTGGGGGAGTCCCCACCATCTGTGCCAGTCAATGATAAAGCCATCCAGAAAACCTCCACCCTGCAGTACAAAAGGTATCTCCAGTCCCAGTTCCATGTTTTCAGTCAGGCCGTAACGTCCCACAAGGCTCCATCTGTAAAGTTCCCCATCCAGAAGTATCTTTTCGTTGGCAATGCTGCCTGAGCTGTAGACACTGGCAATATCCTGGGTAAGACTGAACTGCCACCCACCAGGTGATACCAGTGAGGCTGATGTCTCGGCAGGCAGACCGTAAATCTGTACGAGCGGACTGCGATTGGCTGTGCGAAATGGCTCAATTTCAAGACACAATGCAATGGTCGGAAGAAACAGCAGTGTAAAAACAGTGATTAAAATCGGATATATTTTCATGTTGGAAGTTGCATCAATTTGATTCATACATCTGGCCTGATTCTGACAACCTGATGAACTCCGGGCATAGATGCGATCACGCCCTCGTCAAGTGAAAGTGTGTTGCCTATCACGCCAATTATGGTGCGATCTGCACCGGTTGACTGGTGAAAGTCAAATCCCTCATTAACAAGGTATTCCTTAACCTGATCAAGTGCCTCTTCCGGGCTGTTTTTTTTGGTTATTATGAGCATTATTCCTGCCCTTCCGATTGTGTCATTATTCTTTCCAGACGACGTGACTCGTCAATCACCCTCTCAAAAAGACGTATAACAGCGCCGTCATCAAGTGGGCCCGGGTTGTCATCCTTCATTCTGGCAAATATCCTTTTTTCCCGTGCCGGGTCATAGACAGGCAAATCCATAAGCTTCTTGTGATGGCCGATTTCAAGGGCCAGTCTGGCCCGCTCATTAAAGATTCTCAGCAGTACATCATCCAGCAGGTCTATTCTTTTTCTGATCTCGCTGATATCCACTATCGCCTCACGCAAACTGCTTCTTTAAAATGGTGTCTTTTGGCCCGGATGAATCGTCACGTTCAGGATAATCAATTGTGTAGTGCAATCCCCTTGATTCCTTTCGCATTTGGGCACAGGTGATGATAAGTTCAGCAACCGTTGCCAGGTTGCGAAGCTCTATCAGGTCTGACGTTACTATAAAATTCCAGTAATATTCATCAATCTCCGCCTGAATCAGGTTTATCCTGCGCATTGCCCTTTCCAGCCGCTTGGTGGTGCGGACTATCCCTACATAATTCCACATAAAACGCCTGATTTCGTCCCAGTTCTGGGAAACCACCACCATTTCGTCACTATTGGTTGCCGTGCCGGAATCCCATTCAGGGATAGAACCGGCTGCATGTACCTTGCGCTCTGAAGCAGTTGCTATTGCATGTATGGCGGCCCTGCGGGCATAAACAGCACCTTCAAGCAAAGAGTTGCTGGCCAGACGGTTTGCTCCATGAAGACCGGTAAAGGCGACCTCGCCAATCGCGTATAATCCGGGGATATCGGTCTGTCCATCCATGTTGACACTTACCCCTCCACAGAGGTAGTGGGCCGCCGGAACCACCGGAAGCCAGTCTTTAGTCATGTCAAACCCGTATTCCATGCAGGTCTGAAAGATGTTGGGGAAACGGTTACGAACGACATCAGACGGTTCATGGGTAATATCAAGGTAAACACAGTCGTCTCCATAGATTTTCATCTCATTATCAATGGCCCTTGCCACGATGTCACGGGGAGCAAGATCCTTCAGATGGTGGTACTTTTCCATAAAGGCAACGCCATCACGACGTCTGAGTACCGCGCCTTCCCCGCGAACCGCTTCCGAAATCAGGAATGACTTTGCATTAGGATGAAAGAGTGTGGTTGGGTGGAACTGCATGAATTCCATATTGGCAACGGTTGCCCCTGCCCTGTAGGCCATGGCTACCCCGTCACCGGAAGCAACATCAGGATTGCATGTGTACAGGTAAACCTTGCCGGCTCCACCACTGGCAAGAACAGTTGTTCCGGCAGC
This sequence comes from Trichlorobacter lovleyi, assembly GCA_020721175.1. Lineage (GTDB taxonomy): Bacteria > Desulfobacterota > Desulfuromonadia > Geobacterales > Pseudopelobacteraceae > Trichlorobacter > Trichlorobacter lovleyi_A. The sequence continues at coordinate 16,210 of DYNH01000029.1, forward strand.
AAAGGTGTGTACCATGCTGTCATTGATGTTCAGGGCAAATGCCCCCAGACAACAGTTGTTTTCAACATTACAACGGGCAATCTTGGCGCAGGTGATCAGATCAATGGCAATATGGTATTCATAAACACTGATATTCTGATTCTGCTGCACTGCCTCCACAAGCGCTCGTTCAATCTCCCTGCCTGTAATATCCTCGGCATGGAGAATCCTGCGGGCACTGTGACCGCCCTCCCTTGTCAGATCGTACTCATCACCATTAGTTGTAGTGGTAAACTTTACCCCCCAGTCAATCAGGTCCCGTATGGTTTGAGGCCCCTCTTCCACCACCATTCTGACAACATCTTCATGGCATAAACCAGCCCCTGCAATCTTGGTATCTTCAATATGGGCATCAAAAGAATCTTCAGTTGAAAATACAGTGGCAATTCCCCCCTGGGCATAACGGGTGGCCGATTCTGCAATCTCCCGTTTTGTGACAATTGCAACAGTGCCGTGAGCAGCAGCCTGAAGAGCAAAGGAAAGTCCGGCAATACCGCTGCCGATAATCAGAAAATCAGTTTGAATAACCATGAAACACCCCTTTCGGGCAAAAATTTGTTGTATACAGTGTACAGCGCAATTATTGAACCTGATGTTGCTTTTTGTCAAGCACTGAAGCCCTGTAAGTCTGGCGTTTCTGCTACTTACGCAGTTTATTTCGGGTTACCTGACCGTAACCGTCAATATGCTTTCCCCCTGGCTGTTATTGGATGTCTGTCTCACCTGCAGGGTTGAGCCTGACTTGCTGAGCAGTCTCCAGTACGCCCGCACTTCTACCGGGGTTCCAGTGTGGCTATCTATAAATTCACGGAGCAGTTGACCATCGGGTGTAATCTCCCAGCTCTTGCATTGAACAAATGCCGGATAGTTGTTGCAAATTAAGTTGCCGTTTCCACCAAAGGTCATGGAACCGTCGGGATAGCCGGAACTGACCATTGTTGATCCGTAAACCATTACTGCATCAAAGGCCAGTTTTTTGCCGTCAGGCAGTGTAACCGATTGAGCCGGTATGGCGGAGAGCATTGTAATGGCAAAAAGGGTAATAAGAATGATTCCTCTACATGTTTGCATAGTTCCTCCTGATTGTGTTTAATGTTATACTGCAAGCGGTCAAGAATTGAGATTTTGTAGGGGCATCCCCTTGCGGGTGCCCTTGG
>DYNH01000030.1 GCA_020721175.1 Trichlorobacter lovleyi
CATGCTGAAGAAAAGATTGTCGGGTTACGCGATGAAACTGCTAACCCGACCTACAGAGGTCAATTAAAACCGTAATTTTATGCCGTTTGCAGTATAGTTACAAATCATCAAAAGGGGTAACATCCAACTGAGCTACAATGGCAAGTTAAAGATAACCATACTTGGCAGCGGAACATCTACCGGAGTTCCTATGGTGGGTTGCAGATGTCCGGTCTGCTGCTCTACTGATCCGCATGATCGTCGTTCCAGGTCATCGCTGCTGATTGGCTACGCTGGTAAAAAGATTCTGGTAGACAGCACAACAGACCTGCGTTTTCAGATGTTACGTGAGTCTGTTGACCGTATTGATGCCGTGCTTTACACCCATGCCCATGCCGACCACGTAAACGGTATTGATGACCTGAGGGGATTTCATTTCCTTTATCATCAGGTAATTCCATGTTATGCCTGTCAAGCAACTATAGAAAGACTGCTGAGCGGTTTCAGCTATATCTTCCATCGTAAGGAAGGGGCTACCCATCCGCCATTGATGGAGGCCAATGTTGTTGATGCCACTTTTTATCTGTTCGGACAGCAGATTGTGCCGATTCCGCTTCAGCATGGCGCCGGTTTTTCGTGTGGATACCGCTTAGGCAACTTTGCCTATCTGACAGATTGCAGCAAAATCCCAACCGCATCGCTTGCATTGTTGCAGGGAGTTGATACAGTAGTAATTGACGGGTTACGCTGGTCGCCGCATCCTTATCATTTCAACATTACAGGGGCTATTGAGGCGTTGCGTCCTTTGCAGGCAAGACGTATCATTCTTACCCACCTTACCCATGAGGTAAGACATTCAGAAAAAGATCGTCTGCCTGCAGGTGTGGAGTTTGCATTTGACGGTATGAATTTTGAGTTGTAGGGGGGGTTATGCAGAAGGACATACGCCTCCATGGCCAACTGGCCAACGGGGTTGAGTATTTTGTTCTGGTAGTGGGAACAGACGCCTACCAGCGCTATTTTTTTAATATCGTACAGGAGCAGGATGCACTAAGGGTCTTTTCTCCTGGTAACGAGTTTGTGATTGCCCAGCAAGGGATTCGCTTTGAAGGGAACGGCGGACACTTCTGCGAATATATGTTTGGGGTGGAGCAACCCACCACGGATTTAACCAAGCCAGAGATAGTCAACCGTTTGGTGATGAACGGCGCTTGTCTTGAGGAGAACTTGGGTGCGCTTCACTTTAGTGAACAGACCAGTGGTTTTCAATCCTACGATACGATCTTTCTGGAGGGTAATGCTGTATGTAACTACTTCTTCACCGTTCACTCCCCACGTCTTTCCCGAAAGCTGGCAGAGCAGCAGCAGGAACTTGTAAGGCTGGTGGGCAAGCCTTTAAAACGCAGCACAGCAGTTGGTGAAGAACGTGATGATCTGCTGGTTGATGAGATTTATCCCCTGTTTCAGGACACTGGAACCCAGTTTTTTTTGATAAAATTGATAAACACCCACCATAAGGCATACCGTGACCTTTTTCGTTCGTTCTATTTCCGATCAAAAAAAATTGCCGATGAAGACTTTATCCGCCTGATGGATCTGGCTGCTGCCCGTCGGATTGATCGCTATCAACAGGAGCGGATGCGGATTGATGTGATGTATCGGCATCCGCTTAATCGCAGGATTGTTGATGAGTACCGGAGCATTCTGATCTACTGTACAGCAAGGGGAGAGATAAGCACGCTTGATAATGCACGCTTGAACCGTCTTAAGGTGCTTTCTGTGCGCAACAAGATACCTGGCGCCCTGTTTTATACACTTGACGAGCTGCTTAAAAAAGGCCGCAACCTTAAGGAGGCCGGTGAAGAACTTGATTATGTTTCCCATACACGCCAGATTCTGGAAAGTTTTTTTCTTAAACAGCGGGATATAGACAGCTCTCTTGACCGGGAAGATATGCTTGCCTTGATCAAGGCCAAGAAGTGGTCCATTGATGCCCGGGATCATCACTTTGATCAACTGATTCTGGATTTCAGCCGTGACTGTGACGAAAGGATCAGGGACGGCGCCGATCCTGCCATTCTGGAGGGTTTTTCAAGCATAGTTACATATCTGGATCGGCTGGATAGTACCCTGTCTCTGCTGGGACAACTGGCGTTCATGGAAAACGTAAGGATTACAGAGGTGATGCTCCAGGTACTGCTGGAGCATCGCGCTGCCTTTGAAAATCTTATGTCAGGTTGCTTTGAAGAGCTTTTTATGAAGGATATTTTTGAGAATCCATACCTGGGCCGTTTTGGAAGGCAGAAGATGTCTGCCCTGATAGCTGGGTTGCCCAGGGTGCAGAACGAGCAACAGACAGTTGAAGGCCTGCAGGCCGAACTGCTTGCCATAGATCAGGAAGAACTGCTTTACCTGAAGGTGCTGGAGCTGGTCAGACGTCGGGTACGTAACTTCTATTCCAGTTTCGGCACCAGGGCGGAGCTGGATGCATTGAGACGCGAGGTGCTGGATGAGTTGAAGTCCAGCGACAAGAAGATTACAGAGCTTCCGGAGAAGATATTTCAGGAAGCGGTCAACACAATCCGGAAGGAAGCGGTATACCTTCAAACCCTGTTGCCTGCCATCATTAGTGAAAAAAATGTGTCACTAAGGGAGGATTTTCTGCTTAACTCTGGCCTTGATCGTTTTTATGTAGAGGAGCTTGAGCGGGAATATTATGAACAAAACGGTATGGATTTCGATGATATGTACCAGATCCGCCAGGGGATGTAGTGAAAGAGATTGAACAGCAACTGCAAACACTGCTTGAAAAGGTGCGCGCCTACGGCAAGGAGAACCAGGCTGAACTGCTTTATGTACTTGCAGAGGGTGTCAGGCTGGTTTCAGGGATTGATCTGTTGCGGATTTATCTTGAAGACCTGATTTCTGGCGCACTGACCTGTGCCTTTGCAAGCGGGCCGAATGCTACCGAATTACAGCAGGTGGCCTTTCCTATTATATGCCGTGATGCACTTGTTTCACGCGTCTTTGCCAGCCAGTACCCTGCTGATTTCTCCCTTGCTGATGCCCCTGCTGATTCACTTGACTATATGTTGGCTGTCCGTTTCGGGATTATTTCTGGCTGGTACCTTCCTATGGTCAGTCGCGGACGTTCAATAGGGATTCTTTGTGTTGATAGTGAACACGAAGGATTTTGGCTGCAAGGCAGGATCAAGACAGCCCTTGCCGGTTTTATGCTGCAGGTGGCGGAACGCCTGGATATTGCCAGAAGCTATCACCAGCAGGTTCAGTTGGCCCGTCGTCTGGAAGAGTCAAAGAAGCGTGAGGCTGCCGGGCAGATGGTACGTTCTGCTGTGCGTCTGGTTGACAAGGTTGCCCTGGCTTCGGTTTTAACACCGGTAATTGCACCGGATGGAACCGCCTCGCTGGAGGTGCTTGACAGTTATGCCGAGGACCCGTCCCTACAGATGCAGTACGATCGTCTTGGTGCAATTCTCCTGGAGCCCGGGGCCTCTCTTATCTCCCGTTATGTCAATGAACAGGCGGTAATCAGCGATGATCGCCTGCTTAAACCGCTCTTTATTGATGATTTGAGCCGACACGATCTTCAAAAACGTGAACTGACCGAGCAGATGTCGCTGCGAAGCCTTTATGTGGTGCCACGTTTTGATCCACGCAGTCGAAAGGTCATCTGTCTGGTGAACTATTTCTGTCAGGAAGAATACCGTTTTACAGAGTTTGAGACAGGACTGTTGCAGGGACATGCCGAGATGGTTGCCAGTGTGGTCAGTGGCGTTGGTGGTGAGCATCTTGAAATCAGGGTGCTATCTGAAATTACCGACCTGCTGAATGAGGGAGAGGCTGAACTGACCCCTTTTTTGACAAAGGTGCTGGCAAAGGCCACGGAACTTATCGGAGCTGACACAGGCAGCATTGCGCTTGTAGAGGAACGGGGTGCACGACGCTGGTTGGTGGTTGAGGATGAAAATGGCTGTATCATAGGGGCCAAAAACAAGGAGTGGCTTAAACGTTATATCCCGCCGTTTCCTGTCGGGGGATATGAACTTTCGCCTGAAGAGCGCAGTCTGACCGGTTATGTTGCCTGGTGCAAACAGCCCAAGATTATCAGCAGTGTAGATGAAGAGCGTGGTACTGATGGTTTCCACCGTTCCATGAGTGACCTTCTGAAGAGCGAAATTGCAGTTCCTGTTGTCTGTGATGACGAGGTGATAGCGGTAATCTGCCTTAACTCCCTGCGTTACGGTTATTTTACCGAGGAACATCGTCGCATTCTCCAGATTATTGGCTCCCTTACGGCCCGCCACCTTTCTGACCTCCAGAGGATTGAAGGATTACAGGGAGAGGTACAACGCCTGACCACTGATGTTGGGTATAAAGATCCGCATGTCTCATCCTATCGGCTAGGCAACATTATCGGTGTCAGTTCAACGTCCCAGGCTGTGGTTGATTTTATCAATACTGTATCACAGCCGCTTTTTAACCGGATTATCTTCTGGAGCAGGAATCTTGTTCAGGAGGCCACCATAGGTCTGCCTTCAATTCTTGTTACCGGTCCCACTGGTTCCGGTAAGGAATTTTTTTTCAACAACCTGTATAACACGCTGAATTCATATTACCGCAAGACCTTGAATGCATTGGGAGAACTGCCGGTTAAAAAGACCAACATAGCTGCTTATAGTGGTGAGCTGACCTATTCCGAGCTGTTTGGTCATAAAAAGGGGGCCTTTACCGGAGCCTCCAGCGACAGGCGCGGGATTCTTGAGGAGTGCATGGGGGGGGTGGTCTTTCTTGACGAAATTGGTGATGCAGACCCCAAGACCCAGGTGCAGTTGCTGCGTTTTCTTGATAACGGCGGATTTATAAGGTTAGGGGACAATACAGAGCGTTTCAGCCGTGTGCTGCTGGTGGCAGCCACCAACCGTGACCTGCCGGCAGAGATCAAGGCGGGCCGTTTCCGGGAAGATCTCTACCATCGTCTGGCCGAGCTTTCGGTGAGGCTTCCCTCTCTTAATGAACGAAGGGAAGATATTCCTGACCTGGCAGTTCACTTTCTTGGAAAACTGTATCGAACCTACCGCGGGCAGGATGAGCCTGATGAACCGCCTGTGTTGGCAACGGAAGCAAAGGAAGAGCTTGTGGGGTATCAATATGCAGGAAACATCCGCGAACTGCGTTCCATACTCTTGCGGGCGATGTTTTTCAGAAAAGGGGGCACGATCGGAGGAGAGGATATCAGGCAGGCGATTAAAGGGGTAGGTCTGAGTAATCTTGCTCGGCCAGACGACGGACGTGATCTGGTAACACACCTGACTGACTCGATTATGGAGCAGATCCGGCAGGGTGGTAACTTCTGGCAGAATGTCTATGAGCCTTTTACACGCAACGATATCTCACGTGATGTGGTCAGACTGGTGATTGAAAAAAGTCGTGGTTTAGCAGGTCGCCCGCTTCCGGGTGTAGCCCGCCATCTCAGGGCGATAGATGATAAGATGGATTCTGATGAACAGCGCAAGATTATGTATAAATTTAAAAATTTCCTGTACAAGACGGTGAGGATCTGAAGGTTTCGGGTCATCAGCACTTTATCAGGTGAAGGAGGCAGGGATGCCAGAAAAAGAACTTAGGGAGAAGCTGGAAGCAGTCCTTGATTCCTATCAGTATCAGCGTGAGGGTCTTTTACCTGCGCTGAAGGTTGTCCAGGATGAAACAGGGCACCTTGACCCAACCTGCATCTGCTTCCTTTCCAAACGCCTCCGTATCCCTGAATCAACAATCTATGGCACAGGCACGTTCTACTCACTTCACACCACAGAAAAGCTAGGCCGATATACTGTCAGGGTCTGTAACAGCATTGTCTGCCATTCCCAGTCAGGCAAAGAACTGCTTGACTACATTGAGAAAAGGCTTTCTGTAAAACCGGGTGAAACCACCGCCGACGGGCTTTTTTCCCTGGAAGAGGCGGCCTGTCTGGGTGCCTGCGACCGTTCACCGGTGATTATGGTAAATGAAACTACCTACTACAGGGTAACCCCTGAATATTTTGAAGAAATAATAACCAACCTGCAACCTGAGTCAGAGATCGCCGACAATGGAGGTGAATGCAGATGAAGACCTTTCTTATAAAAGGTATTGATGCAATCAATCCTCTGGAAATTGAATCATACATTGAAAATGCCTCAGGATATCAGGCTGTAGAAAAAGTACTCAAGCAGATCAGGCCAGATGAGCTGATTGCAGAGATAGAGGCAGCAGGCCTGCGGGGGCGGGGTGGCGCCGGTTTTCCTACACACATCAAGTGGAGGTCTGCGGCTGGTTCTGATGCTGATCAGAGGTACATTATCTGCAATGCGGATGAAGGCGAGCCTGGTACTTTCAAGGATCGATTTCTACTTGAGCATAATCCCCATCTTATTATTGAGGGGATGCTGATTTCTGGTTACGCATTATCAGCAACTGTCGGTTATATCTATATTCGTGGTGAATTTACAGAGGCTGTCGAGTTGATCAAAAAGGCGATTGATGCCGCATACAGAAGAGGCTTTCTGGGAACGGATATACTTGGCAGCGGTTTTGATTTTGACCTGAAAATAGCACTGGGGCGCGGGGCCTATATCTGCGGTGAAGAAACTGCTCTGATTAATTCTATAGAAGGCAAACGTGGGGAAGCCAGGTGCAAGCCGCCATTTCCGGCTACAGCAGGGCTGTTTGGGAAACCAACCGTTGTAGATAATGTGGAAACTATCTGTAATATACCTTTCATCATCCGAAATGGTTCCAAATGGTTTTCCTCAATCGGCATCCCAGGAAGTCACGGCACAAAGCTTTTTGCCATATCCGGCTGTGTTGAAAAACCTGGCGTGTACGAGGCAGAGATGGGTGTGCGGCTGTCAGACCTGACAGATATGGCGGGAGGCATCAGAAAGGGAAGCAGGCTTTCCTGTATTCTCTGTGGAGGGGCTTCCGGCGGCTGGTTGAAACCTGATAGCCTTGATATCAAGATGGATTTTGAATCACTTAAAAAGGTTGGTTCTTCCCTGGGATCAGGCGCTGTAAGCTTCTTCGATGATAATTGCGATCTGCTTGAACTTGTTGAGAAAAATATCAGTTTTTTTGCTGATGAATCCTGTGGCAACTGTACCCCGTGCAGGGAAGGCACAGCCCAATTGCAGAGATACATCAGCAGGATTATAGATGGAGAAAACAGCAGAGATATACTGGACAAACTCAAGCGGATAGCCGACACAATGCTAAAGGCCTCGCGTTGTGGTCTTGGGCAGGCTGCGCCGGTATCCATTCTTTCTGCCATGCGGGTTTTTCCTGAATTGTTCGACAAGGCGAACGGCAGGAATTAACAGTTCCAATTACTCCCTCCCCTTCAAGGGGAGGGCTGGGGTGGGGATGGGGTAGACTGAATAATTTCAGACTGTTACCAACACAACCCCATCCCCCTCCTAACCTCCCCCTTGAAGGGGGAGGAACAAAAGGAAACTGAGATATGACACCGACAAAGATCAGCATAACAATAAACGGCAGTTTATATGATGTTTCGCCTGAAATGACCGTTCTTGAAGCGGCAAGATCTGTGGGGATAAATATCCCGACACTCTGTCACTATAAGGGAGTTCACGAAGATGGCAGATGCAGGATATGCGTTGTGGAGATCAAGGGGCAACGTGTCCTCCAGGCCTCCTGTGTCTATCCTGTTGCCAATGGCATGGAGATTACTACAGATTCTGACGAAATCAGGAACCTCAGAAAGACGATTCTTGAACTGATGCTGGGAGGCCACCCTTCTGACTGCCTGAACTGCGAGAAGAGTTCCGGATGCGTACTGCAGGATCTTGCATACGAATACGGGGCAAGGATCGGTGAGTTCAACCAGATCAGGAAACAGGTGCCTGTATCTGATCCCAACCCCCTGATAATCAGGGATATGAACAAATGTATCCAGTGCGGACTATGCGTGGCTGTGTGTGAAGATGGTGTTCTGGATGTCAATTTTCGTGGTGTGAGAACCGCCATGACCCCTGCCTTCAACCGCTGCCTTGAAGAAACACCCTGTACATTTTGTGGTATGTGCATATCAGTCTGCCCCACCGGTGCGTTGTCAGAAAAAATGGCAGTGGGCGCAGGCCGCGCCCACCAATTGAAGAGGACCTTGACAACCTGTGTATATTGCGGCTGCGGCTGCACTATCGAATTACAGACCAGGGATGACCGTCTGGTAAAGATTACCTCCAGCCCTGAAAATCCTGAAAACGGCAATTTCACCTGTATCAAAGGGCGGTTCGGATATGATTTTGTGCATCATAAAGAACGGTTGCAAACACCACTGATCAAGAATGATAACGGGACATTCAGAGTAGCAGGCTGGGATGAGGCACTGGACCTGATTGCGGATCGGCTTGCAGGAATAAAGAGTCAACACGGGCCAGATGCGCTGATGGCCTTTTCTTCGGCACGTATAACCAATGAAGAAAACTATACTTTTCAGAAGTTTTTCAGGGCGGTAATCGGTACCAACAATATCGACCACTGCGCCAGACTCTGCCATGCCCCCACTATCTCAGGACTGGCAAAGACACTGGGCAGCGCCTCCATGACTAACCCGATAGCTGACATTGAACATTCCAGAACCTTGCTGGTTATCGGCTCAAACACAACAGAACAGCACCCGTTTGTTGCATCAAAGATGAAAAAGGCGGTTGCCCGTGGCGCCAACCTGATCGTTTGTGACCCGCGACAGATTCCACTTACACAATATGCGACTCTCTGGATACGCCACCGTCCAGGTAGTGATGCAGCCCTGCTCTGCGGCATGATGAATCTGATTATCAGCAATGATTGGATCGATCATGATTTTATCAGAAATAATACTGAAGGGTTTGACAGAATCTGTCAGTCAGTACAGCCTTACACCCTGCAAAAGACATCACTTATTACCGGAGTCAGCCCTGACCTGATTGAAAGGGCAGCAAGGCTTTATGCCCTGGAAAAACCGTCCGGCCTGTATTACGCCATGGGAATTACCCAGCACACAACCGGCACAGACAACGTATATGCTGTTTCCAACCTGTGCCTGATGACCGGAAATATCGGCAAGCCTGGTGCAGGGCTGAACCCCCTGCGTGGGCAGAATAATGTCCAGGGTTCCTGTGATATGGGGGCCTTGCCGAATGTCTATCCGGGTTATCATAAAGTTATTGATCTAACAGCGATGAAAAAATTTGCGGCTGCCTGGGGGGTTGATTCGCTATCCACGAAGCCGGGGCTTACCCTGACAGAGTCCTTTGATGCCATGCTTGATGGAAGAATCCGCGCCCTTTGGGCAGTAGGTGAAAATCCGATGATGAGCGATCCCGATGTAAACCATGTTGAATCAGCTCTGAAAAAACTGGATTTTATGGTTGTACAGGACCTCTTTCTGACAGAGACTGCAAAACTGGCCCACGTGGTGCTTCCATCTGCTTCGTTTGTTGAAAAGGATGGTACCTTCACTAGCACAGAACGCCGGGTACAGCGTGTTAGAGCGGGCATCAGTCCGGTAGGTTCTTCAAGAACCGATTGGCAAATAGTTGCAGACCTGGCCGGCAGGATGGGATACCAGGGCATGGGCTGGGAAAACAGCCTCCAGATCATGGATGAAATCCGTTCGTTGATACCGTTCTATCATGGAATTACATATCAAAGGATTGAAAAAAGGGGGATTTGCTGGCCTTGTCCATCTTTGGATCACCCGGGCACACCTCTGCTGCATTTGGATGGTAAATTTACCGGCGGTAAAGGGCAGTTCATGCCTGTTGAATTTAATGAACCGGCAGAACTACCATCTGAAGAGTATCCGCTGACCCTGACAAGCGGGCGGATACTTGCACACTGGCACACAGGGACAATGACAAGACGCTCCAGGGGTATCGCTGCATTAAACCCTTTGGGTTTTGTTGAGATTAACACAGAAGATGCAGAACTGCTTGATATCAGCCAGGGTGAACTGGTAAGGGTAATATCGCGCCGCGGTTCGGTTGATGTGCCGGCCAGGATCGGAGAGATGACACCACCGAAGGTAATTTTTATGACCTTTCATTTTCATGAGCATAACGTAAATGTCCTTACAAATGATGTCCGGGACCCGGTCTCCCAGATTCCGGAATTCAAGGTCTGCGCAGCCCGTGTTGAAAAAATCAGTGTTTGAAAGGAATTGCCACTATTACAGCCACATACACAAACTATCTTGCAGGCTAAACCGGCATGACCTCGAATCTAATTCCTGTTGAAGTTTTGCTCTTGACCGGCGGAAAAAGCACCCGCATGGGAACTCCAAAAACCGGAATTATATGGGAAGGCAGCCCGTTGTGGCTGCATATCGCCAGAAAATGTCTGGAATTTGCAGAGAAGGTCAGCATTATCGGTTTCAGGAAAGAAGAATACAGCATGGCAGAAGAGGAGAGCAAATTTAGTTTTATCTATGACGACCTTCAGGTTGGGCCACTAGGAGGACTGATGCTTGGCCTTGAAAATGCTCGCACCAGATATTGCCTGCTGATAGGTTGTGACATGCCTTTTATCTCATCAGAGGCAGCAGATGAACTTACCGGTTTTACAGATAATTTTGATGTTGTAATTCCCAGGCATCAGGACGGCCTGCACCCGCTGTTTGCACTTTATTCAAAGGCATGTCTGCCTGCCATTCATGCAGCGCTTGCAAATAAAAAACGGAAGGTTATATCTTTTTTCCCCCAAGTCAGGGTGCATGAGTTTATCACTGACAACTCATCTCTTGACTGGAACAAGGTACTGTTTAACATCAATTATCCGGTAGATATCTCATCTGCACTGCTGCTGAACAGAAATAATCCGGCAGTCTCAAGTCAGCATCCGGTTGAGAATCATTTCAAGCCCTCGTATTGTATCAGTCAGCCTTAATCCCCCATCCACCACCCATAGCCTTGTACAGGCCAATGATATACTGATGAAGACTCCCCTGTGTCTGTGCATAATTTAGCTCTGCGTTAAACAGGCTTCTTTCCGCATCAAGCACCTCAAGGAAGCTTGAATAACCGTTATCAAAACGGAGGCGAGCAAGCGATGCATATGAACGGAGGGCGTCAACCTGTCTGTTCTGTGCTGAAAGCTGTTCTCTGGTTCTGTTCTGCTGTACAAGCCCGTCCTCTACCTCTTTAAAAGCTGTCTGTATAGCCTGCTGATATTTCAGAAGGGCCTGTTTCTGTTTTGCCTCTGCTGCCTTGACCTGGCTGGATATCTTGCCGGCGGTAAAAATCGGAGCTGTCAGTGTGGCGCTGTATGAGTAGAGTTTGGCAGGCCCTTTAAAAAGATCGGACAGTTCAGGACTGGCATACCCCAGAAGGCTGGTAAGGGAGATTGACGGGAAATAGGCGGATCTGGCAACACCTATCTGGGCATTGGCCGCTATCAGGGTCTGCTCCGCCTGCAAGATATCAGGGCGTCTCTGTAAAACTTCAGAAGGGATGCCCCTGGGGGGCAGAGGCACCGGCAGTTCGTCAATAGTCTTGCCCCGAGGCACGGGTCCGGGGTTTGCGCCCAGCAGGATTGATATTGCATGTTCCTGCATGGCAACGGACTTTTCAAGCTGTGGCACCGTGGCCATTGCCTGCTCGTATTCAGAACGGTTCTGAGCCAGCTCCATTTCAGTGATAACCCCACCTTCAAACCTCAACTGAAACAGTTCCAGCGATTCTTTACGGCTTTTTGCTGTCTGTCTGGCTATTTGAAGCTGTTTGTCAAGATCCCTCAAAATAATATATGAGGATGCAACCGAACTTACCAGAGACAGCACTGCAGAACGACGCCCCTCCTCTGTTGCAAGCAGCTCTGCCCTGGCAGACTCTGAACCGCGCCTGATCTTACCCCACAGATCAAGCTCCCAACTGGCATTAAGGGCCAGTTGGCTGGCCTTTGCAGGATTGCCCTGTGTCTGATACGACTGCTGTTGCGTAAAGCTTGCTCCTGCCCCGATCTGCGGAAAAAAATCCGAAAGAGCTACGCCATACATTGCAGCATACTCATCAATACGGGCCGCGGCTATCAAAAGGTCCTTGTTTTCCTTAAGAGCCTGGTCAATCAGCCCATCAAGCACCTTGTCATTATAGGCCTTCCACCAGGCCAGATTTGCCACATCTGCCGATTCCTTTTCTTCAATCCGCCAGCCTTGCGGGGTTTTGATATCTGGCCTGGTGTAGTCAGGTCCAACTGAACAGGCAGAAAGCAGAAAAAACAGACAAAGCAGGGTGATATATCTATTCATGATTTCCCCCCCTGTTCCTGTCACTCTCCTTTTCAGGACTGCCGGATGATTCGATCGCCGGTGCAACGCCGGTATCTCCAGCCTTTGGGGCACTCATCTTCTGTACCACATAGTAAGTTACAGGAATCATGAAGATGGCCAGAAAAGAGGCAGCAAGCATACCGCTGATTACAGCAGTCCCCATAATCTGGCGTGAGACAGCTCCGGCGCCACTGGCTATGGCCAGTGGCACACAGCCAAGTATAAAGGCAAAGGATGTCATCAGGATCGGCCTTAAACGGAGTTTGGCACCTGACAGGGTAGCCTCAATCAAAGGGCTTCCCTTGTCGTATTCCATCTTTGCAAATTCTACTATCAATATGGCGTTTTTGGCTGCCAGGCCTATCAGCATAACCAACCCAATCTGGGCGTAGACGTTATTCTCAAAATGCCTTGACATAAGTCCTAAAAAGGCACCTGCAACAGCAATCGGAGTACCTAGCAAAACGCTGAACGGCAGTGACCAGCTTTCGTATTGGGCCGCCAGAATCAGGAATACACAGAAAAGGGAGAAACCAAAGATTGCGGCAGAAGAGACCCCCTCCTGAGCCTTTTTCTCCTGGAAGGACATCCCTGTATAGTCGTACCCCATACCGCTCGGCATGTTCTGGGCAAAGACCTCTTCCAGCGCCTTCATGGCCTGGGCAGAACTGTAACCAGGTGCAGCCGAGGCATTGATCTGTGCAGAACGGAACAGATTATAACGCATTGTAAATTCCGGTCCTGTTACATTACGCACCGATGTAAGTGCCGATAGTGGCACCATATTACCCTGACTGTTCCTGACATAAAACTGTCCAATCTTTTGAATTTCGTTTCTGAATTCTCCCTCTGCCTGGACATAAATCTGCCATTGTCTGCCATAGAGGTTGAAATAGTTTACAAAACCGCTCCCCATGAAGCTCTGCAAGGTCTTGTATACATCTGAAAGATTAACCCCCTGCTTAAGAACCTTGTCGCGGTCAACATCAATGTACATCTGGGGCACTGTTGGCCGGAATGTGCTGGTGACAGAGGCCAGTTCAGGACGTTTTTTAGCCGCGGCAATAAATTTGTCCAGGTTCTGGCTCAGGAAGTTGATATCCTTACCGGCCCTGTCCTGCAGGATGAAGGCGACGCCGCCGGATGTCCCTATGCCAGGGATGGCAGGTGGAGGAAAGGCAAAGCCGATTGCGCCAGGTATTTTGCCGAGGTCATGGCTGATCTTTGCCATGATCGCCTCATACTGTTCTTCAGGCTTTTTACGTTTGGCCCACTCTTCAAGCGCTATAAAAAAGAAAGCGCTGTAGGTGTTCTGTACCTGGCTGATCATGCTGTAACCTACTACAGATGAGACATACTTGACACCTGGAGTCTTCATCAGCATCTCTTCAGCAGTGCGGCAGATGGCATCTGTCCGTTGCAGCGAGGATGCGTCAGGAAGCTGCACACCTGCAAAGATATAGCCCTGATCCTCTTCCGGCAGGAAGCTGGAAGGGATAGACTTGCCCATAACTCCGGCTGCTACAGCCGCCACCAGCAGCAACAGCAGGCTGGTCTTGCTCTTGTGTATGGCAGTGCTGCAGATACTGACATAACCATCTGTAGCCCTGCCAAAAAAACGGTTAAACCAGTCAAAGAAGCGCTGTAATGGTCCGCTGCCTTTAACCCTGGGTTTAAGCAGCATGGCGCAGAGGGCAGGACTGAGGGTAAGTGCGTTAAAGGCTGAAATTATGACTGAAATGGCAATAGTAACAGCGAACTGCTGGTACATACGACCGGTAATGCCAGGTATAAAGGCCGTTGGAATAAATACCGCCGCCAGGATGATGGCAATAGCAATAACAGGACCGGAAACCTCTTCCATCGCCTTGATGGTGGCATCTTTTGGTGACAGGCCATGTTCAATATGGTGTTCAACAGCCTCAACCACAACAATCGCATCATCAACAACCAGTCCGATAGCCAGCACCATGCCAAAAAGGGAAAGTGTGTTGATTGAAAAGCCGAAAACCGGAAAAAAGGCAAAAGTGCCGACCAGTGATACCGGAACTGCCAGAAGCGGGATTAATGTGGCCCGCCAGCCCTGCAGGAAGATGAATACAACAATAATAACCAGAATCAGGGCCTCAAACAGGGTAGTCACGATCTCCTTCATACCCTCTGACACAGCTAGGGTTGTGTCAAGCGCGACATAGTAGTCAAGCCCGGGGGGAAAGCTCTTTTTGAGTTCTGCCATCAGATTCTTTGCGCCGTCAGCAGCGTCAAGCGCGTTTGACCCTGGCATCTGGTAGATGGCTATCAACGCAGAAGGTTTGCCATTTACCCGAGAATTTATATTATAGGTCTGGGCTCCCAGTTCTATTCTGGCTACATCTTTGACTCTTACCAGAGAACCGTCTTCATTGGCCCGCAGTACTATCTCGCCAAACTCTTTCTCACTCTGCAGACGCCCCTTTGCCCGAACTGCATATGTAAACTCCTGCCCCTTCGGCACCGGCTCGCCGCCTACCTGTCCGGCCGGATTAACCGTGTTCTGGGCATTTATAGCGTTTACAATCTCCGGAATGGTGATGTTGAGTTTTGCCAGTTGATCAGGCTTGACCCAGATCCTTAGTGCATACTGTCCGGCACCAAAAATTGTTACGCTTGCTATCCCCTTAATCCGGGTCATCTGGTCATTTATGTTGATGAATGCGTAGTTGGCGAGAAAAATGTTGTCGTAGGAATCGGTTGGGGAATAGAGGGCAAACATCAAAAGTGGTGAAGATGTTGACTTCTGGACAGTAACGCCAAAATTACGAACATCAGCAGGCAACTGCGACTCTGCCTGTCCTTCCCTCATCTGTGCCAGCACCTGGTCTGTGTTCGGGTCAGTTTTCAGATCAAAGTAGACATAAAGGTTTGATGTGCCGTTATTTGCATTGATCGAATACATATAGTCCATATTATCAACGCCGGACATCTGTTGCTCGATAGGTGTGGCAACAGCCTGTTCAAGGGTAAGTGCGTCAGCCCCTGTGTAGGTAGAGCTGATCTGGACTGCCGGGGGTACAATATTGGGAAACTGGGCAATCGGAAGACTGAACATCGCTACCAGACCAATAGTCACCATCAGGATAGAGATTACGATCGCTACAATGGGACGGTTTATGAAGAACTTTGACATACCTGTCTACCTCTTGCCGGACTGTGATGAAGCAGGAGCAGAAGAATCTTTCTTTTCCGTGGTGTCATTGGCTTTAAACGGTTTCGGGTCTAGCTGGACACCTGGACGAGCCTTCTGAACCCCTTCAACAACTACTTTTTCACCCAGATTGATACCTCCTTCAACAATCCAGTACGAACCGAAACGTTCACCCACCTTTACAGGTCGGACATCTGCTTTGTTATCAGCAGTTATTACGGCAATCAGATGTTTTCCCTGCATTTCGGTAATGGCCCTCTGAGGCACTAATAAAGCGCCTTTACGGATTGCAAGGGTTGCCCTTAATCTGCCAAACTGGCCTGGACGAAGTGAGTCATTGGGATTTGAAAATAAAGCCCCGACCTTGAGTGTACCTGTGCCAGGATCAATCTGGCGATCTGCAAGGACAAACCTGCCTTGATGCTGATATATTGAGCCATCGGCAAGTATCAACTGTAAAGGGATCTTGTCTACCGCATTATTGGCCATCTTCTGTGCCTTGAGATGTTCCTGCTCACTGACGTTTATATAAACTTTAATCGGATTGACCGTAGAAACGGTAGTCAACTCGGTTGACATGGAGGGACTTACCAGATTGCCCAGTTGTGCCTTGGCAATTCCGGCAATTCCGTCAACCGGCGAGGTTATTTTAGTAAAATTAAGTTCAAGACGGGCTTTTTCAACATTGGCTGCGGCTGCTGTAATGGCTGCCTTGCAAGCCTCTACAGAGGCACTGGAAGAAGCCTCCTTGCCGATAGCATCATCAAGGTCCTTTTTGGATACGGCATTTTTGCTGGCAAGTGGACGGATCCGGTCAAGGTCTGCCTTGGCGCTGATATATACAGCCTGCTGGCTGGCCAGATTTCCCCTGGCCTGCTCAAGGGTTCCAACCGCCTGATCAAATGCTGCCTTAAAGGTTCTTGGGTCTATCTCAAAAAGTGCCTGCCCTTTTTTTACCAGTTGTCCTTCATGATACAACTGCCTGACAAGATAACCGGTTACCTGAGGCTTGATGACGGCGTTAACATAGCCGTCAGTTACCCCGACCCATTCATGAATTATCGGAACATCCTGCTGTTGAACCGTCACGTATTCGACAATTGGTGGCGACGGGGCAGCATGTTCCTGTTTGCTACAGGCAACAACAGCAAGGGCTGTAGCAAGCGCAAGTCCAACCCGTAGATTTTTACGCAAGTTAGTAAACTTGGCAGCATTTGTTAAACAAGTTTTAAAAAAAGCCATATGCATCTCCCGTTTAAAAAATGTCATTGACCAGGCTCTGATCAATCCTGGCTTTTCTGCTGTAACTGCTTGGAAGTTCTAAATAATAAAGCGAACGGCAAAATTTAATAGCTCACGAGTACCATGTAACATTATTTATTTCGTGAAGTAGTGAAGTAGGCCGGTTCAAGCGCAGCGGAACCGGAGCTTTGACATGCAAATTATGCCGGATGCGGCTTTGCTTCATCCTGCCTACATTTATACGAACATTTTTGTTTTACAGGGTACTAGTCTTACGTTCATGTTAAGCTTGTCGAACCATAAACAGCAGCCCTTCTACAAAGCTAAGGCGAACGCATTTTTTAAAGACTATATAGTTGTAACAGCTCTTTTATTTTTTGCAAGCATGCATGAAAAAACTTCATATTTATTAAATTAAGATGCCCTCGCAAATTCTCGATTTTGAGTTTTTTGGCTTCAGTAATATCAGTATG
>DYNH01000031.1 GCA_020721175.1 Trichlorobacter lovleyi
AAAGACAGTTACATCTCCATACTTTCCCGGATAGGCATAGTGACAGATGTTTACAAAGGCCTCCTCAACAGCTACAAGAAGGCCAAACTTCTTTTTTGCCGGAAGGTTGAACAGGTCGGCATGGTCTTCAGTAAACGATATTACCGTGTCAAGGTTTTCTATAATTGCGCCAGTTGTAAGAGACTCAGGTGCCATTACTTCAGGCTATCTGAGCCAATGCCGTGGCCACGGATTCATGTATTTGAAAAATTGAACCGAAGCCGGATATGTCAAAGACCTCTTTTACTGTTCCTACAATGTTGGCAAAATGGATTTGCCCGTTTTTAGCCTTAAGCAACTTGGCAGTGGCCAGCAGAGAACGGAGACCAGCACTGCTGATGTAGTCTAATCCCGCAAAATCAACCACAAAAACGATATTTCCGTCTTCAATCAACTGCTTGATAGCGGTTTCAAATTCCGGAGCAGTAACGGCATCCATCCGTCCCGATAACGTAACTACTGTGGCTTTTGCCTCTTTACTCGTCTGAATATCCATAGTCATCTCCTTAAATAGTTTGTGTTTAAAATCAGAATGCGTAACTGCATTTAAACCAGAAGTTGCCACCTTCCGGACGGTTTTCAACCGCAGTCTCAAAGATGTACTTCAGGCTGAAACCAAATTTGTTGAAATTATATCTGACAGCAGGCCCGATACCAGCCACTCTGCCCTTGTTACCGTCATTAATGCTAACCTTTTTCCCGTTTTCTTCATCATTGGTGGTCTGCTGATAGAAATAGCCTGCCACACCCAGATTAAAATCCCCCAGTCTCTGACCGATGGCATAATCAGCATGAAACTCCTGTCCGGACAGGTAGTCCATATCTGTGTTTTTGGTGTTAAAATCATACATAAGTTTTACTGACACATCAAATCCGCTATCGGTCAGCCAGGTGGCGGCAAACACCGGTTCAAAGGTCCAGTAGTTTCTTCCGGGATTGGCTAACCGTTTTTTATCGTAAGCTCCGGTAGGCAGAAAAAAATCCACGCCGGTCGTTATATGCCAGTTTTTACCGTGCCAGCCAAGTATAAACGGATCAATGATTATATCCCCCAGCCCAGTACGATTATCACTGCCAAGTCCTGGCAAGGTAACGTCCATATAGACTATCGGAATAAAGAGGTGCATAGCCCACGAACCACCCAGAAACTGTTTTTCAGTAACATGCACAGTCCTGATGACATCCGCAAAGACATTCAGTTTAAAGCCTGGCATACTGCTGTTTCCGTTGTTGTTGTTCAGGCGATCCGAGGTGTAATATTCCATATAATTAAGCAGATAGGTTCCAGGAGGCGGGAGAGCGCCTGACATGAAATCTTCGGCACCGTTAGGATATGCTCCACCACCACCCTGTGTGGCCCGGGCCGATTCTACAAGGCTTATAGATACAACCACCAAAATGACAACAACAAAGATTCGTCTCATCAAGAAATCCCCCCCTCTCTTCTTTATCTCGTTATGACTAGAGCCTCTTTCAAAAGTCCCGGATTGTGTCATTCCGGCAGGCTTTAAGCCGGAATCCAGATTTTAACTGCCTGATAAGACTGGATCCCCGATAGAGGTATTCGGGCATGACAATCTTTTTGAAAGATGCTCAACTGATAGCTACTTTTCGCCTAGTACCAGCAGCACCCTGTTTTTACCTTCAAACCGCTGGTAATTTATTGTTTCAGTCATAGCGGTTATGATATTCAGGCCTAATTCATCAGGTGTATTTGTGAGGCTAATAGGGTTATACTCATCTCCACTGCTTTCCGCAACAATTTCCAGAGTGCCATGCTTTTCAGAATGGGAGATTTTAAACTCGACTGTTTCAGTTGACAGCAACGGTTGATGCAGGTGCAGCAGTTCTTCAACAAGAAGCAATAATTTCTGCCCGATCCTTTTAGGCAGTATCTGCCGTTCGCAAAATATCTCGATCTCCGCATTCATGGCGTACAGGTCGTAATCAGGACTGCTGATGCTGCAATGGAAACTTCGCACCCTGTTTATAAAGGCCCTGGTCTTCTCCCGCATCGGCTGTTCAAATATCTGCTGGGGGGTACCTTCTTCATAGATACCTCCTTCTTCCATAAAAAACACACGGCTTGACACGTCACGGGCAAAGTCCATTTCATGGGTAACTATCAACATGGTCATGCCATCTTTTGCAAGCCGTCTGATAACTGCCAGCACTTCGCTGACCATCGTGGGATCAAGAGCTGAAGTTGGCTCATCAAAGAGGATAATTTCAGGTTCCATGGCCAGGCAGCGGGCAATCGCTACCCTCTGTTTCTGTCCACCGGAGAGTTCATCTGGAAATGCATCGGCCTTTTCAGCAAGTCCTACAAGTCTTAGCAGATCAAGGGATTTACGCGCTGCTTCATCCTTACCCATTCCTAAAAGCCTGATCTGTCCCAGTGTCAGATTATCCAGCGCAGTCAGGTGAGCAAACAGGTTGAAAGACTGAAAAACCATATTCATCTTCTGCCTGATTTTAGGGACATTGGTGCGCCTGTCAAGCAGATCAACCCCGTCAATAATTATTGAACCGCTACTCGGATGTTCAAGCAGGTTAAGGCAACGCAGAAAGGTGCTTTTGCCTGTTCCTGAAGGGCCTATAATAGATATAACCTCACCTTTGCTGATGGTGGTGCTGATATCATTTAATACAGTTACATCCCCAAACTTCTTTGAAAGATGTTCTACCTTAATCATGCTGCATTGGCCTTTCTGGTCCTTTGCTTCGGATCAAAGTACCGTTCGGCTATTTCTATTAACTGCAACAGGGCCCATGATATCAGGAAATAAAGTACTGCAACCATTACAAGAGGAAAAAAGGCATCAAAGGTACGACTGCGTATGATATCACTGGCCTTGGTCAGATCCTGCACAGCTATGTAACCGACAATCGAGGTCATCTTTACCAGAGAGATGAATTCTCCCTTATAAACCGGCAGCACTCGTTGAACCATCTGTGGCAGAATAATATGCATAAAGGTCTGTACCTTGCTAAATCCGAGAGCAATGCCTGCTTCAGTCTGTCCTCTGTCTATTCCCTCAACGCCGCTACGGAATATCTCCGCTGAATAAGCAGCAAAATTCATCGCAAAGGCGATAACTGCAACCAAGACCGGGTCTATATCCACCGAGGCAAATACAACGTAAAAGATCAGCATCAGAATCACAAGAACAGGGGTGCCACGCAGTATTGCTATGTATATTTTTGCAGGTATCTGCAACAGCCGTTTTCTGGACATCCGCATAAAGCAGACAAGCGCCCCCGCAAGCGTACCGACAATGGTGGAAAACACAGCAATAGTTGCCGTGGTCTTAAGACCGTCCAAAACAAGTAAAAAACGGTTTTCATGTATAATATTGCTGTGAAAGCTTTGTGCGATTCCTGCAAGAAACGATGGCCCGGAGTGGCTTGAATCCGCTGTTGAATGCTGGCCTGTCGCAATATTGCTTTTAAGTGCAAGCACAACCGTACCCAATGAATAGTAGGGGTCTGAAAAGGCGACCTGCTTTTTTCTTTCCTCTGTAATCATCAGGGTGCTGGCTATCGCATCAACCTTACCGGTTGCTGTCGCTGCAATTAGACCTGCAAACTCCATGTCCCTGAAAACCGGTTTTCTGCCCAGACTGGCTGCAAATCTCTCCATCAGCTCGATATCGAATCCAACCAGACTGTTATCTTTTACTGCTGAAAACGGCAACCCTTTGTCACTAACTATTCCAATGGCAATTTCGTCTTTTGACGCAATAATCTGAATCTCAGGCATTTTTGTACTACCCTCCTGTATCCAGCGACGAACCATATCATCATAGATTCCACTGGTTTTAAGGGTAGCCAGAAAGCTGTTGAACTTTTCCCGAAGCTCGTTGTTATTCTTGTTAAATCCGATTGCGATCGGGTCGTAGAACAACGGGGGCTCTAATACCCCGAACTCTTTGTTTTTTCTTGTCAAATCAAGCAATGATTCATATACGTAAAAACAGGCATCAACCTTATGGGTCTGAATCGCAATCAACATATCTGAAAGGGATTTATACTGCATCACCTTTGCGTCCGGATAGTTCTTGTGAGCATACTTGTCATGAACAGAGCCAAGCAAAACACCGAGTCGTTTGTCTTTCAGGTCATCAGCAGTTTTAATTTTTATGCTATTGTCAGCATCTGAAAGGGTTGAAGGAGATTTTTTTTTGACGAGCAGTACCTGAGGGTTCAGAAAATATGGCTCTGTGAAGTCAACTGATTTCTTGCGCTCAGGCGTGTCTGCCAAACCAAAGGCAAGATCAATCTTGCCGGACACAAGCGCCGGTATCAATGCAACAAATTTCATGTTATAAAATTCTACGGGTCGATTGAGCCGCGCTGCCACTATGCGGGCAAACTCTCCATCATGCCCGGTAACCCTGCCGGATTTATCCACAAAGCAGAGAGGTTCACGAGTGGCGCTGACACCTATTTTCAGCACCTTACCTTTTGTTACGGCTTGAATATCTTTTTCCTGGTATGGGGAAAGATCAGGTTTGAACCAGCGTTTTTTCAGATCGTCAAGGGTGCCTTCACTTTTCAGTTCCGCAATAATTCTGTTAAGCTGCCTGACCTGATCCTGATTCCCTTTGGCAATAGCAATGCAACTGCTGTCATTGCTGAGCGATTCTGCAAGAAATGTAAGTTCCTGATTTTTTTTTGAGACATGAAAAGCGGTCGGATATGCGGTTACAATGGCGTCAAGCTGTGAAGATTTTAAGGCAGTTACGGCATCCATAACATCATTAAAATATTTTAAAGTTGCCGCCGGAAACATCTCTTTGGCTATATTTTCTCCGATAGTGCCTGACATCACACCAATATCTGCATGTTTCGCATCATCAAGCTTTAATATTAGATTGTCCTGCTTGCTGCATCCAGCAAGGACGGTAATCAGAAATATTAATCTGAAACAAAACAGACAGAATCTATTGGAATACATTGACTATTTCCTGACCAGGGCCGCAATGCCACCGATGTAATAAGGTTCAGAAAACAGTACTTTTTTAGCCCGTTCCTCTGTAATTGTAATGCAGGATGCGATCATATCTACCTTGCCTGATGTTAGTGCCGGTATCATTCCCCCAAAATCCATATTGGCAATTTCCAGTTTCATATCCAGTTTTTTTGCAACCAGTCTGGCAATCTCGATGTCAAGCCCTACAATCTCTTGTTTACTGTCAACGAAGGCAAAAGGCTCGTTTGTTGCAGCCACACCCAATTTCAGGACGCCTTTGGCACCGCTGGAAACTATGGATGGCATTGCAGCGGGACTGCCGGTTTCAGGTAACCAGCGCTTTACCATTTCTTTATAGCCACCAGTTTTTTTAAGTTCATCCACCACCTGATCAACGGCTGTCTTCAGGTCATGTCTGCCATGTTGAACTGCAAAACCGTAGTTATCAGTTGTTATCATCTCCGGCAGAACCATTACTCCACTGTTTTTAGCAGCGATATTCTTCAAAATAGGCTCATCATATGCGGCTGCATCGGCCTTGCCGTTTTTTACTGCCAATACTGTATCAAGCACACTGTTGTAATATTGAAATTTTGCATCAGGAAAACGTGAAAGCGTCAGTTTGTCAGCGGCAGTGCCGGTAGGAACCGCAAAAACTTTTCCGGAAAGCTGTGCAAGGTGAGAAATTTTCTCCCGCTTGCTGCAACCGGCAGAAACCAGCAGAAAAGACACCAATATAACTGCAAAAAACAGACAAAAGAATTTGTGTAACATTTGGTACATACCTCTTCCCCTTCCCTTTATATCATTAAGTTTGTTGTAAAAATATCAGATGCCTTGTCTGGTCAGGGCAATCGCTTCATTCAGGTTAATCGCCCCGCTGTAGATCGCCTTGCCGGTAATAACCCCGTTTACACCAGACTGCTCAATATCGATCAGATTTTTAATATCCTTGAGTGACGAGACCCCTCCGGAGGCTATAACCGGGATCGAGATCGCCTCTGCCAGCGCCCTGGTTGCATCAATATTCGGACCAGCCATCATGCCGTCGCGGCTTATATCGGTATAGATGATGGCGGCAACACCACAATCCTCAAACCTGCGAGCCAGTTCAACAGCCGTAACACCGGTGAGTTCTGCCCAGCCCTGTACTGCCACCATGCCATTTTTGGCATCTATACCCACAACGATCCTGCCTGGAAATTTGTTGCAGGCCTCAACCACCAGCTCTGGATTACGCTGTGCAGCAGTACCGATGATAACTCTGGAAAGACCCAGTAGAAGATAGGCCTCGATGGTGGCGATGTCGCGGATACCTCCACCAAGCTGGGCAGGGATCGATATGGCATTAAGAATAGCTGTGATGGCTGACCTGTTTTTAGGGATACCGGCAAAGGCACCGTCCAGATCAACTATATGCAGCAACTCAGCCCCGGCCCTTTGCCAAACGAGGGCCTGCTCCGCAGGATTATCAGAAAATACCGTATCACGGTTCATCTCACCCTGTTCAAGACGAACGCAGTTACCTTCCTTCAGGTCTATTGCAGGTATAATTAACATATTAACCTTTCATGCCGGCAAAGTTTTTAAGCATTTGCAGTCCGATGGTCTGGGATTTTTCAGGATGAAACTGGGTAGCAATAATATTATCAAGCTGGATGGCTGCACAGAATTCAACCCCGTAACAGCATGTGGCGGCTGTGACAGATATGTCATCTGGTTTGACATAGTAAGAGTGAACAAAGTAGACGTTGCTGTTGTTCTGGATTCCTTCAAAAAACGGTACATCAGCTTTCAGCGAAATCTGGTTCCAACCTATCTGGGGCACAGGCAATTTTTCACCGTTTTCAGTCATCCGGTCAGGAAAACGGACTACCCTGCCTGGAATTATCCCTAATCCCTTATAAAGGCCAAACTCCTCACTTTCTGTAAACAGCAGTTGCAATCCCAGACAGATGCCAAGAAAAGGCCTGCCCTCTTTAACTATCTGCAAGACAGGTTCTATAAATCCGCCCTGTTCAAGATTATAAATGCAGTCTCTGAAGGCGCCTACACCAGGCAGCACAACCTTGTCTGCTTCAAGTATCCTAGCTGGATCGGCGGTCACCTCTGCCGGAAAACCAACCCTCTCAAAACCTTTCTGGACTGAACGGAGATTTCCCATTCCATAATCTATAATAGCGATCATTTAATACCGTTCCTGATCAGGTGAGCGCTGTATTTCTTGTCTTCACCCTTGATGTGGTTGATAAGCCAGCTTTGCAGAAATGACAGTAAATCTTGCGAAAGAACTGCCTCACCACTCTGGAATTTCCCAATAAAATCAACAACCTGATCAACCAGTTTTTTATGAATAACCTTATGGTTAGCCTCATCAGGATAACGAGTCTGGGCAAACGCCTTTTCCTCATCGGCAAAGTGATTGACCGTATAATCGGCCAGTCCTCGCAAAATCTCACCTATGGCAGATTTGGTGCGTTTCTGCTGCATGGCATCATGCAGGTCGTTAACCATCTTTATCAGCACCTTGTGCTGGTCATCAAACTTTTGGATACCGGTAGAATAGCTGTCATCCCATGCAATCGCGCTGGCCAGCTTGAACCGCCCCACAAGTTTGTGCAGTTCATCAACCTGTCCGGCAAGCTTTGTAGTGGCATCGGTAGTGCTGCGTGCATTTTCCACATTACGGTTAACCACTTCTGAGATCATCTGAATATTACTGGTGATCTCACAGGTGGTTGCTGTCTGTTCTTCGGCAGCCGAGGCGATCTGGCTAATCTGTATGGCAAGTTCATTTATTTTATTGATGATGTCTTCAAGTGCCTCACCAGAACGGGTTGTGCCTTCAGTTCCTTTTTTCACCTGCTCCACACCTTCAGACATTGATTCAACCGCTGTCCGGGTCTCTGTCTGAATCGTCCTGATCATGCCTGAAATCTCTTTGGTTGCCTTGGTGGTTCTTTCGGCCAGCGCACGCACCTCATCGGCGACAACGGCAAAACCACGCCCCATTTCGCCGGCACGGGCCGCTTCAATGGCAGCATTAAGTGCAAGCAGGTTTGTCTGGTCTGCAATATCTTCAATGGTACCTACAATAGTACCGATCTGGTCAGAACGGAGTCCCAGTCCTTCAACTGTGGCTGATGATTGCATTACTCTCTGGGCAATGCTGTTCATAACATCTGCACTGCTGCGAACAATTTGAGCGCCATTTGTTGTCTGTTCTGTGGCCTTATGCGAGTTTTCAGCGGCATAAAGACAGTTACGTGCTATATCAGCAGAGGTGGCCGACATCTCTTCACTGGCTGTTGCAATGGTTCCTGACTGAAGCGCAACCTCTTCGGCTGCGTCACTCATGGCACTTGTTGTATTCTGTACCAGGGTTACAGACTCTCTGACCAGATCTGCCACGCTGAAAAACTTTCTCATGGCCTGGTTAATGTCGTTCATCATGGAATTGAAGGCCGTACCCAGGCGAGCGATTTCGCCGGTTCCGGTTGAAACTATTCGCACTGAAAGATCGCCGGCCGCCGCCTTTTCCATAATACTGACAATCCCCTCAAGGGGTTTAAAGGCCTGGCTGCTTAAAAGCCATATCACAACAGAAGAGCTGATCAGCAGTACCAGAAGCACCAGAATACCGTTAATCATGTTACCTGACAGACCAAGCAGATTCATCACAACAGAAACAGCAATAATGGCAAGGGCATTACCAGCAATAATCCGGACTGCAAATGACATGGTTAACCTCCCGATTGATATGGTACCCAAGCTAACGGCAAATAAAAAACCTTATGTCTTCTGCTATCCGGCAAGCCTTCCAAAATCTGCAATCCTGCCGAAAAGTCGGCTGATTCCGGTCAAAAGGGCCAAACGGTTGGTACGGATTGCCGGTTCGTCTGCCATTACCATTACAGCTTCAAAAAATGCGTCCACACCGGACTTGAGGCCGGCAATATCACCCAAGGCATCAACATACTGATGGCTCTCTATCTTTTTCCTTGCCGAACTTGCTGTATTCCCAAAGGCGGTATACAGCTCCTTTTCAGCGGCCTCAAGGAACAGATCGGGGTTGACCGGATCATCAACCCCCTCTTTCACAATATTACAGACCCGCTTGAAGGTGACTGTAAGCGACTGGAAATCGTCACGCTGGCGGAAGGTGTCAAGGGAACGAATCCGTTCGGCGCAGTCAGCAAGATCATAAAAGCCTGCTGCAACAGCCGCCTCTACTATATCAGCGGGACAGGCATTACCCATCAGGTTCACAAACCGCCCCCTGAAAAATTCCAGAACATCGCTCTGTACCTCATTGCGGGGACGGGTCAACTTCGGTT
The DNA here is from genome assembly GCA_020721175.1 of Trichlorobacter lovleyi. Classification (GTDB taxonomy): domain Bacteria; phylum Desulfobacterota; class Desulfuromonadia; order Geobacterales; family Pseudopelobacteraceae; genus Trichlorobacter; species Trichlorobacter lovleyi_A. The sequence continues at coordinate 9,352 of DYNH01000031.1, forward strand.
CAAGCAGATCAAGTGCCTTTCCTGTAATTTCTAAAAGCGACAGGCAGTACTCCTTGTCAAGGATGATGCTGATTATGCCAATGGTGGCACGGCGCAAGGCATATGGATCTGCTGCGCCGGTCGGGATAAGCCCTACCCCAAAGCAGCCGCACAGGGTATCCAGCTTATCTGCCAGAGATACAAAGGCACCAATATCAGAGGCAGGCAGTTCTCCTCCGGCCTGGGTGGGCAGGTAATGTTCGGCAATGGCCCTGGCAACAGCAGGCTCTTCTCCGTCATACAGGGCATATTCACAACCCATAATCCCCTGTACTTCAGGAAACTCTCCCACCATACCTGTTACCAGGTCCGCCTTGCAGAGAAAAGCTGCCCTCGATGTCTGCTGCCTGACAGAATGGTTAAGTTGATCAGCCAGTTGTTCAGCCAGTGAGCGGAAACGTGTCATCTTTTCAAATGATGATCCCAGTTTTTGCTGATAAACCACGTTTTTAAGCAATTCAACCCTTGTTTCAAGTCTGACCTTGCGGTCTTCATCAAAAAAGAAACGGGCATCTGACAGTCTGGCACGCAGCACCCTTTCATTACCCTTGACCACTACATCGGGATTTTCAGCCAATGTGTTGGGAATGGTTATAAAACAGGGCAACAGCTCGCCTGAATCATCTACTACAGAAAAATATCTCTGGTGAGAACGCATTGAGGTGATCAGCACCTCTTTGGGCACCACAAGAAATTCAGCAGGGATGCTGCCAATGATGGCGCTGGGGTATTCAACCAGGTAGGTAATCTCCTCAAGTAACGCCTCGTCAGGGAGCAGGTGTCCACCGGTTGTTCTGGCAATCCGGTGTGCTTCCTTGCGAATGATCTCTTTACGGCGTTTCTGATCAACGATTACAAAGTGACGTTCTGATTCATCCAGATAGTGAGCAAAATCCCGCACGGAAAAGGTCTTGTCAGCCATAAAGCGGTGTCCTCTGGAGATGTTGCCGCTCTGTACCTGACCAAAAGAAAACGGCACAACTATGCCGTCAAACAGGGCAACAATCCAGTGTACCGGACGAGCAAAACGGATATCCAGATCAGCCCAGCGCATTGATTTTTTGAACGGAATACCCGTAATCAGACGTGGCAGTATCTCAGCCAGCAATTCATGGACCGGACGCCCGGTTTCCTGTCTGGTTGCAGCCAGATATTCACCCTTGTCAGTCGTAATAAGCTTTAATGAAGAAACATCAACCCCCTGGCTACGGGCAAAACCTTCGGCAGCCTTTGTAGGTTTGCCGTCTGCATCAAATCCGGCCTTTCTGGATGGGCCGGTAGCTGTGATCTCTGCATCCGGCTGTTCGGCTGGCAGTCCTTTGACAACAACTGTCAGACGACGTGGTGTGCCAAGTGTGATCAGCTCATCAAAACTGAGCCGCGCTGCATCAAACTCCTTGCGGATCATCTCTTCCAGCGAGATAAGTGCCCTGGGGACAAATCCGGCAGGAATCTCCTCAGCCCCTATTTCAAGCAACATTTCCTTTGACATGTTCTAGTTTCCCCCCTTCAGCATCGGATAACCCAGCCGTTCACGCTGCCGGACATATCCCTCGGCGCAGGTACGGGCCAGATTACGCACCCGTCCGATGTATGACGCTCTCTCGGTAACAGAGATTGCTCCCCTGGCATCCAGCAGGTTAAAGGTATGCGAGCATTTCATAACAAAGTCGTAGGCAGGGAAGACCAGCTCCTTTTCAGCCAGTCTGATACACTCTTTTTCGTACTTGCCAAAAAGATCAAGCAGCATGGCTACATCTGCCTCTTCAAAGTTATAGGCGGAAAACTCGACTTCAGTCTGGTGATGGATATCACCGTATTTAACCCCTTTGACCCACTCCAGGTCATAGACGTTATCCACCCCTTGCAGATACATGGCTATACGTTCACAACCGTAGGTGATTTCAGATGAGACAGGCTTGAGATCAATACCACCAGCCTGCTGGAAGTAGGTGAACTGGGTGATCTCCATGCCGTCCAGCCAGACTTCCCAGCCCAGTCCCCAGGCGCCCAGGGTTGGTGATTCCCAGTCATCTTCAACAAAACGGATATCGTGCTGTTTGGGATTGATTCCAAAGGCACGCAAGGAGTCCAGGTACAGCTCAAGTATGTTGACCGGAGAAGGCTTCATAATTACCTGAAACTGGTAATAATGCTGCAACCGGTTCGGGTTTTCTCCATAGCGCCCGTCTGTGGGGCGGCGGGAAGGCTCAACATATGCGACTTTCCAGGGTTCCGGTCCCAGAACCCTCAGAAAGGTAGCCGGATTAAATGTACCGGCCCCCTTCTCGGTGTCGTAAGGCTGTTGGATCACACAGCCCTGCCCGGCCCAATAGCCTTGCAGGGAAAGAATCAGGTCTTGAAAGGTCACGGTCATACCTCCGTGAAGATGGAATATAAAAAGATTGCATTAAATAGCAGGGACAGGGAGCAGGGTCAAGGGTAACACACTGCTGGAAACAAATTTGTTCTACATTTTAGCCGCTTGCAATGGTCCTGTTTTTACCCTTGTCAGGTTGGGAATATCTTCAAACCTTCTCAGGTTTCAGGTTCCGTGACATCAGCTCAAGAACAGCCTGTCTGGCAGGCTTGTCACAATAAAGAATTTCATAGACCTTCTGGGTAATTGGCATCTCAATCCCAAGTCGCTCTGCAAGTCCATGTACAGATTCTGCGGATTTAACCCCTTCTGCCACCATCCGCATTTCAGCCATAATCTGCTTAAGTGTCATTCCCTGCCCCAGCTTGATCCCGACAGTACGGTTTCTGGACAGATCACCTGTACAGGTCAGTACCAGATCACCCATTCCGGCCAGACCGGCAAATGTACTTTCCTGGGCACCCATAGCCCTTCCCAGGCGGCTTATCTCTGCCAATCCCCTGGTAATCAGGGCAGCCCTGGTATTATGGCCAAACCCAAGTCCATCACTTATACCTGCTGCAATGGCTATCACGTTTTTGACAGCTCCCCCAAGTTCAACCCCTGTCACATCATGGCTGGTATACACACGGAAGTCAGGATTGCTGAAGGCTGACTGAACCAGACGGGCAGCATTTTCATTATAGGAACCTGCAACAATCAGGGATGGAAGTCCCAAAGCCACTTCTCTGGCAAAGGTCGGACCGGAAATAGTTACAAAACGTTCCAAAACAGGCTCACCAAGTACCTGGGAACAGATCATGGAAACAGTGCAGAGTGTATCAAGCTCTATCCCCTTAGAAGCGGTTGCAACTACTGTTGCGGGTTCAATATCAGATGAGAGTCCTGTCAGTATCCTGCGCATAACCTGGGTTGGGGTTACCAGCAGCAATATCTGAGCACCCTGTGCTGCTTCAGCAAGACTTCCGGTATATCTAAGTGATGCATGTAATCTGATATCCGGCAGGAATAGGCTGTTGATGCCGGTTGACCTCATTTCTTCAACCAGTTCCGGCTCAAATGCCCACAGCATGGTTTCATGCCCGTTTGCAGCCGATACGTTAGCCAGGGCCGTCCCCCAACTGCCTGCGCCTATCACCCCAATCTTCATTCCCATTCCTCGTCATCATCATAAATCAGATATTTTCTCGGATCAAACCCCTCAGCCAGTGATTGACGGGCCATTTCTATGCTGTTAAAAGCCAGACGTCTGATAAAGGGATGCCTGTTTAGAGGTATCGTTGTGCCTGCCAGGCTTAACCCCAGAGCCAGTACCCTTTGGACTGCCCGCTTGCTGCTGCCTGTGTGCAGCATAAAATCGGCTGTCAACAGCAGACGTCTTAACAACCCGTCCTTCTGGGGCGTCACAATCTCCTCTACCAAACGTTCCACTGCGAGATTTTTAATCTTGTCAGAACTGCTGTTGATTTCTGTATCCCCCAGTGTCTCCGCGAGATCAAAGACAAAAGGGTCATTAAAAAGCCAGCCTTCAAAAAATGACTCATCAAGCAGTTCTTCACAACCAGCCAGCAGTGAAGCCATCTGTTTTGGCAGTCGTTCCAGCAGACCAACCGGAAATCCGGGCAGATAAATTGCGGGACGCAGGTCAGCTTCTCCAAACAGATAGCGAGAAACATACATATCAGGGGGCAGGTAATAGTTCTGATCAATACTCTGGTGAATGGCATCCCTAAGCAGATCAATGCCGTAGCTTAAACCTATCTCACACAGCCCTTCCAGACTGCGTATCTCTTCAAGAACATCATCATGATCTTGCAGGTTGTGGTATCGGGATATTGCGGCATGTCTTACGCCGTCCTGCTCGCCAAGCTGAAGCACTACGCCTGCACCTGTACCATCTGCGAGAAGCCAGGAAAACCAGATTGTTCTTACACCGTAACAGTCAAGCGGACCAACCTGCACGGTTATCAGTTGTGCCGGTTCTGAAAAAGAGACAGGTAACGGTTCAGCCTGGTTAAAGCCAAGAAAACCAAGACGCCGGATACTCCGCGCTATTTTTCCTTCAAGGCCGGCAACCGGAAGATTCTGAAGAGAGTGCAACACCGTAAGGCTACAGCCATGTCTAAGGGTGCCAAGCGCCTCTATTGCAGCACTGGCTGTCTCTACAAATTCAAACCCGGCCAGCATTTTCAGACAGACAGCAGCCTCTGCCGGATGTTCAGGCTGATATCCTAACCTCTTTATAAGCTCAAGTCGTAAAGACTCATCGGCATCCATAAAACGATCCATCAATTTTACCAGCCCAGGGAGATCATCTTGCAAACATCTATCTATAAAACTGTTGAGGGTTGAGCAGTTGAAAACAATGCTGGAAAAAGGGGGAGAAGATACATCAACTCCATAATCCTGGAGTAATTCAAGGAGTGGCAGGCGTCCCTCTTCAGCAAGATCACGACGTTTCAAGGTAAGATGCACCAGTTGTTCAAGCCAGCCTTCAGCATCAAAAAAATCAAGCATACAGGTATAACGGTAGAGACGTTCGTGATCCTGTTCCCTCCACAAACGACGAACCAGCGGCTTCAATGCTCGATGGCCGGATTTTTGCAGTCGGAGTCCGATCCGCTCCATCTGATTACGGGTCAAATGGTCGCGAGTAAGAAAATCAAGCAGCCGGATAATACGATGCCGCTCGCGATAGCTGGTATCAACGGTGAGTGACCTGTTAAGACGATTGTACTCCACCGGTTCAGATGTCTTCACCTTCTACCTCGGAATCTGCAGATTCTTCATCATCCCGTTCAGCCATTTTAGCCACTGCGACGATCTTTTCCTGCTGCTCTGTGACCATCACCCTGACACCATGTGTATTGCGGCCAATAACAGAAAAACCGCGTATCGGAACCCTGATTATTTTGCCCTGATCCGTAATCACCATCAACTGATTATCATCGGTTACCTGCATAACACCTACAACCAGACCGTTGCGCGATGTTGTCTTAATGGTAATCAAACCTTTGCCGGCACGGCTCTGGCCACGGTATTCATCAAGATCCGTTCGTTTGCCGAAACCGTTTTCTGTCAGGGTAAAGATGGTTGTTCCTGTGGTTGAAAGATCGATTATCTCCATCCCGATCACTTCGTCACCTGCATCAAGGCCCATCCCCCGCACCCCTCTGGTGACACGTCCCATTGAACGGGCATCAGCCTCAGGGAAGCGGATAGCCTTGCCATGTCGGGATGCCAGGAAAATATCCTTCTGGCCGTCGGTCAGTGCGACACTAATCAGCTTGTCGCCCTCATCAAGATTAACTGCGTTAATGCCGTTTGCACGGATATTGGTATATTCAACCAATGGGGTCTTCTTTACCACTCCGTTTCTGGTCGCCATGAACAGATACAGGTCTTCACGGTTGAGATCCTTAACCGGCATGATGGCTGTAATCTTTTCACCTTCCTGCACATTCACAAGATTTACTACAGCCTTGCCCTTAGTTGTTCTGCTGCCTTCAGGGATTTCATATACCTTAATCCTGTAAACCCTCCCCATATCACTAAAAAACAGAAGATGATCCTTGGTGGAGGCAATAAACAGTTGTTCAACAAAATCCTCTTCTCTGGTCTTCATGCCGGTTTTACCCTTGCCCCCCCTTCTCTGGGCACGATACAGATCAACCGAACTGCGTTTGATGTAACCGGTATGCGAAACAGTAACCACCATTTCTGCATCTTCAATGGTGTCTTCCAGGGATATATCTGCGGTCTGGTTGATAATCTCAGTCCGGCGTTTATCGCCAAACCGCTCCTTTATCCCGGTCAGTTCAGCGATAATAATATTAAATATCTCCTGATCTGACCCCAGTATCTCCTTTAACCTCTCTATAATCTTCAGGATGTCCTCATGTTCCTGAACTATCTTGTCCCGCTCCAGTCCGGTCAGTCTTTGCAGCCTCATCTCCAGAATTGCCTGAGCCTGAATATCTGAAAGCTGAACCGCCCCTTCGTAACCTTCAGGCCGTGGCAGGTTCAACCTCTCAAGGTATGCAGGATCAGCAAAATGCCCTTCCATCAGCCCAATCTTGGCCTCTGGCGGGTTCTTGGATTCGCGGATGAGCTCTATCACAGCATCAAGCCAGTCAAGGGCAATCTTTAGTCCCAGCAGGATATGGGCACGGGCCTCGGCCTTTTTGAGTTCAAACAAGGTACGTTTGGTGACCATTTCAGTTCTGTGTTCAATGAAACATTGCATCATCTCTGACAGTGGAAGCAGTTTGGGACGATTATGTACAATCGCAAGCATATTGATACCAAACGATGTCTGCATCTGTGTATGCTTGTAAAGCTGATTCAACAGCACTTCGGCATTTTCATCCTTTTTAAGGTCAACCACAATCCGCATGCCTTCGCGGTCAGATTCATCACGCAGATCAGAAATTCCCTCGATCTTTTTTTCTTTCACCAGCTCTGCAATGTTGGTAATCAGGCGCGCCTTGTTAACCTGGTAAGGGATCTCTGTAACAACTATTGACTGACGGTCATGTTTCTTGCTGACCTCAAAATGAGCCTTAGCCCGTACCTGGATAATCCCTCTTCCGGTGGAGTAGCCGTCTATAATTCCCTGCCGTCCGTAGATTGTTCCACCTGTGGGAAAATCAGGTCCTGGAACCAGTTCCAGCAACTCTTCAAATGTAATTGCCGGATTCCGGATCATGGCAATAATTGCATCAATCACCTCACCAAGATTGTGGGGAGGGATATTGGTTGCCATACCAACAGCAATACCAGATGAGCCATTTATCAGCAGGTTTGGAAATTTGGCAGGTAAAACAGAAGGTTCATGGAGGGATTCGTCATAGTTGGGTGTAAACTGTACCGTTTCCTTGTCAAGATCAGCCAGCAGCTCGTGTGTCAACTGCTTCATCCGTATCTCGGTATAACGCATGGCAGCGGGGTTGTCACCATCAACAGAACCGAAGTTGCCCTGGCCATCCACCAGTATGTAACGCAGGGAAAAATCCTGAGCCATACGGACTATTGTATCGTAGACAGCGGTGTCACCGTGCGGGTGATATTTACCGATAACATCACCGACTACCCGTGCAGACTTTTTGTAAGGCTTGTTATAATCATTACCCATATCGTGCATGGCATAAAGGCAGCGACGGTGTACCGGCTTGAGTCCATCCCGCACATCAGGCAATGCCCTGCCAACAATAACAGACATGGCATAATCCATATAAGAACGTTTCATCTCATCTTCAATATTAACAGCGATCTTCCGGGGTGCCTGTTCCTGCATTGAAGTATTTTTCCTTGTAATAAATTGTTTTTACGTAATTAATTTCTGTTTATGTCAGAAAGCCTGAAGCGTAACCTGAACATTGACCGTTCGTGGTGAGCTTGTCGAACAACTGAAATGCATCTTCGACAA